>NZ_NHSG01000250.1:0-3121 GCF_020024005.1 Streptomyces purpurogeneiscleroticus | reverse complement strand
TGTTCAGGAAGTGTCGCCCGGGGCAGGTGTGACCCGGGCGACACTTCCTGAACACTCCTGCGGGCCGTCCGGGCGGCAGGAAGGGACAGGTCGACAACCGACCGTATGACTTTGGCTGCCCCGGTGACAATCTGCTGTGGCTCGGATCACCACGAACCAGGACGATTCGCTCGGAACCAAATGCAGCCCTTTTCCGTCTTGCGTAGGTTGCCCACAAGCATGATCACAGGGGCCGCGGGCGTACGCGCCGCCTGTCCGGCAGACGATATGCACAGGCGCCCGATGGTCCGTCTGCCGTAGATTTCCCCCGTACGGGCGTTCATGTCGGTACGCCGTACGGCATCACTGTCCGTAGGCCGTACGGCAGCATCCACTGGGCCATACGGCGACGGGCGTGGCGGGCAGGGCGACGGGCACGGCGGCGCGCGGCGAGCATGGCGGCGCACGGTGAGCGCGGCGGGCACGCCGGGCACGGTCGGTACGGCGACCATGGGCGAACCACGGGCGAGCAGCGAGTACAGGGGTAATGGTGACAAGCGCAGGGCAGGCGGCAGACGGGCGACGGGACGCGGCGGACGCCCGCCCGGACGTGACTGGCGTGACGGACGTGACCGACGTGACGGACGGCCGACCGGCTGTGACCGGCGCGCGGCAGGGCGTGGCGGGCCCGCAGCCGGACGCGTCGGACGCCCGCCCGGGTGCGACGACCGCGTCGGACGCCCGCAAGGACGTCACGGACGCCCGGCGGATCGTGGTGAAGGTCGGCTCGTCCTCGCTGACCACCGCGGCCGGCGGACTCGACGCCGACCGCGTGGACGCCCTCGTCGACGTCCTCGCCAAGCACCAGGACAAGGAGATCGTGCTGGTCTCCTCCGGCGCCATCGCCGCCGGCCTCGCCCCCCTCGGCCTGGAGAAGCGCCCCCGCGACCTGGCCCGCCAGCAGGCGGCCGCCAGCGTCGGCCAGGGCCTCCTCGTCGCCCGCTACACCGCCTCCTTCGCGCGCTACGGCCGCCGCGTCGGCCAGGTCCTCCTCACCTCCGACGACACCAGCCGCCGCACCCACTACCGCAACGCCTACCGCACCCTCGACCAGCTGCTCGCCATGGGCGCCGTACCGATCGTCAACGAGAACGACACGGTCGCCACCGACGAGATCCGCTTCGGCGACAACGACCGGCTGGCGGCGCTCGTCGCCCACCTGGTCCGCGCCGACCTGCTGATACTGCTGTCGGACGTGGACGGCCTGTACGACGGCGACCCGTCCCTGCCCGGTACGTCGCGGATAGCGGAGGTCAGCGGGCCCGCCGACCTCGAGGGCATCTCCATCGGCAGCGCGGGCAAGGCCGGCGTCGGCACCGGCGGCATGGTCACCAAGGTCGAGGCCGCCCGCATCGCCGCGGCCGCCGGCGTACCGGTCGTCCTCACCTCCGCCGTACACGCCTCCGAAGCCCTCGCCGGCGGCCCCACCGGTACCCACTTCCTCCGCACCGGACGGCGCTCCGCAGACCGGCTCCTCTGGCTCGCGCACGCCTCCACCCCGCGCGGCGCGCTCGTCCTCGACGACGGTGCCGTCGAAGCCATCGTCGAACGGCACTCCTCCCTCCTCCCGGCCGGCATCGCCGCGGTCGAGGGCAGCTTCAGCGCGGGCGAACCGGTCGAGCTGCGCAACACCGCCGGCGACCCCGTCGCCCGCGGCCTCGTCAACTTCGACGCCCGCGAAATCCCCCGCCTGATCGGCCGCTCCACCTACGACCTCGCCCGCGAACTGGGCCCGGCGTACGAACGCGAAGTGGTGCACCGGGACGACCTGGTGGTCCTGGGACGCTGAACCTGTGGCCGTAGCCGTAGGCGTAGGCGTGGGCGTGGCTGCGGCCGTGGCTGTGGCCCGTCACCGACGGCCTTCGCCGGTGGCCTCCGCCGATGGCGGGGGCGGTTCCAGGGGGCGGGGCGCTGGAGGCTTGGTGCGACGGAGAGCGGGAACTCGTGCGGCGGATCGTGGCGGGCCGTAACGGGTCCACACGGGGTCCATACGTGTTCTGTACGCGATCCGTATGCGAACTGTGCGGGACCCGTACGGGATCTGTACGGGACCCGACAGCACGGCCGAAAGACCAGCCTTTCAACGGAGACCTTCTCGAAAACGCCCCCGCGAAGGCCCGCGGGCTGGTCAACTTTGTTGCAGGGGCGCTGTAGGGGAGCGGCGTTCCCGGCGCAGTACGAGCGCGCTACGCCGATGTGAGACAGCACCGATCGGCTCCGCCACGCGCGAGCGGAGCGATACGCATAACAGGAGGCCGCCGGTGAGACGAGGGCGCCGAGGGGCGCTGCCCCGAGGGACGGCGGAGCGGACGCTGACCAGCGTGGGGACCAGCATCCAGACCGGTGAGGAGACCGCCGGACCGGAGCACGACGAACGGGCACAGCCGGGCGGCCGGACACAGCCGGGCGAATGTGCGCAGCCGGGCGGCGGGATCAAAGAGGCACCGCTTCCGCGCGAGCGGGAGGTGTCCCGGCTCTGGCACGTGACCCTCAGCGTCTCCGGCAAGGAGGCGCCGCTGAAGGAGGTCCGGCGGGCCCTGGAACAGCTGGCCCACGA
Source organism: Streptomyces purpurogeneiscleroticus (assembly GCF_020024005.1). Lineage (NCBI taxonomy): Bacteria > Bacillati > Actinomycetota > Actinomycetes > Kitasatosporales > Streptomycetaceae > Streptomyces > Streptomyces purpurogeneiscleroticus. Next base: position 525 of record NZ_NHSG01000250.1, on the reverse strand, counting down.
CCACCCCTTTCTGCTGACCAGCAGGTACGCCAACGACCACGCGGAGATCCGCTACTGGGAGGAGGCCAGGGACCTGCACGACGCGGCGGCGGTGGCCCTGCGCCTGTGGGGCGAACACCGCTCCTCGGCGAAGCTGCCTCCCTGGGAGATCGTCGGCCTGGAAGTCATCGACCGCGAGACCTACCACCAACGCATCGCCGAGGGCTACGGCCCACCCCCGGCGTCCCCGGTCGGCGTCCACCCGTACTGACCGCCCGACCGCGAAACTCATCACATCAGGCGACAAAAACGAGAAACGAACTACTCTCAGTAATCGTTGCCGAAACAAGGAAGAAGGAGGCAGCGAAGCCCCCGGCCCCGAGAGAACCCGGGGATGCGGGAGACCCTGAGGGAACCCGGGGATGCGACCGGTCCCGAGGAGTCCGGGGATGTGACCGGTCCCGAGGGAACCCGGGAATCCGGGGATGCGGGAGACGCGAGGGATTCCGCCCACCTTCGCCGACGGGCGCCCGCCCCACCCCTGGC
>NZ_NHSG01000249.1:0-9934 GCF_020024005.1 Streptomyces purpurogeneiscleroticus | reverse complement strand
CCACCGGCAGTTCCTCCGCCCGGTACCCCTTCAGCGCCGCGGTGACCCACTCCCGGGACACTGCCGGGTCGATGACCGCGTCGATTTCCAGTGCGGCGGCCGCGTTCACCGCCTTGCCGTGCTCGTACAGTTCGGCGACCCGGGACTCGTACGCGCGCTGGCGTTCGTCCGGGTCACTGATGGCCTCCAGCTCCTTGCGGTAGCCCAGGCGTACCGCGCCCTCCAGGCCCATGCCGCCCAGTTCGCCGGTCGGCCAGGCGGCGGTGGCCAGTGGGGTGTGGGTCGAGCCGCCCATCATTGCCATCGCGCCGAGTCCGTACGACTTGCGCAGGATGAGCGAGACGACGGGGACGCGGAGGTTGGCGCCGGTGACGAAGAGGCGGGAGAAGTGGCGGACGGTCGCGGTGCGTTCGGCGTCCGGGCCGACCATGAAACCGGGGGTGTCGCAGAGAGCGAGGACCGGCAGGCCGAAGGCGTCGCAGAGCTGGAGGAAGCGGGCGGCCTTGTCGGCGGCGTCGCGGTCGATCGCGCCGCCAAGGTGTTCGGGGTTGTTGGCGACCAGGCCCATGGGGCGGCCTGCGATGCGTACGAGTGCCGTGACCACTCCCGTACCGAAGCCCGCCCGCAGTTCCAGTACCGAACCGGTGTCCGCGAGGCCGTCGATCACCCGGCGCACCGGGTAGGCCCGGCGCCGGTTCTCGGGAATGGCGTGTCGGAGGAGTCGCGGGTCGGGCGCCTCCCACTCCTCGGCCGGGCCGCGGAAGTACGAGAGGTACCGCTTGGCCGTGCGGACCGCCTCGGCCTCGTCCGCGACGGGTATGTCCACCACGCCGTTCGGGACCTGCACGGACAGCGGGCCGACCTCCTCGGGCGCGTACACGCCGAGCCCGCCGCCCTCGATCATCGCCGGGCCGCCCATCCCGATCGACGCCTCGGGCGTCGCGATCACCACGTCACAGCAGCCCAGCAGCGCCGCGTTGCCCGCGAAGCAGCGCCCGGACGCGATGCCGACCAGCGGGACGAGGCCGCTCAGCCGGCCCATCTGATGGAACGTCATGACATTCAGCCCGGCGATCGAGGCGGTGTCGGTGTCGCCGGGGCGGCCGCCGCCGCCCTCCGCGAACAGCACGACGGGCAGCTTCCGCTGCTCGGCCACGCCCAGCAGGCGGTCGGTCTTGCGGTGGTTGTTGTGGCCCTGCGTGCCGGCCAGCACGGTGTAGTCGTACGACATCGCCACGCACGGCGCACCGTCGACCGTCCCTGTACCGGTGACCATGCCGTCGGCCGGGGTCGAGGCGATCAGGTCGTCCAGGGAGCGGCGACGGCGCTGCGCGGCGATGGCCAGCGCGCCGAATTCGGTGAAGCTGCCCTCGTCGCACAGGTCGTCGATGTTCTCGCGTGCCGTCCGGCGGCCGAGCTTGTGCCGCTTGGCGACCGCCTCCGGGCGCTGCGCGTCCAGCCCGGCCGCGTGCCGGGCCAGCGCCTCCGCGAGGTCCGGACGGATGGCGTCCGGGTCGGCCTCCGCGGCGGCGGCCTCGTCGGCCGCGTCGCCCGCGACCGGCTCCAGGACCACCAGCGGCTCTCCCTCGGAGGCCGTGTCGCCGACCGCTGCCCGTACGGAGCGTACGATCCCGGCGGTCGGCGCCGTCACCACGTGCTCCATCTTCATCGCCTCGAGGACGAGGAGCTGTTGGCCCGCCGGCACGGTGTCGCCGGGTGCCACGTCCACGGTGACGACCGTGCCGGCCATCGGCGCGACGACCGCGCCGTCCTCGTCGGGCGCGGCGCCCGCCGGCTCATCGTGATCGGGGAGCAGTTCGGGCAAGTGCTCCGCGACCCAGGAGGTGTCCGTGCCGCCCGCCGCGAACTCCGGATGGCCCAGCACCGCCCGCAGCAGCGGAATTCCGGTCCGTACGCCCTCCACGGCGAACTCCGCGAGCGCCTGCCGCGACCGCTCGCAGGCCGCGGCGAAGTCCCGTACGGGGACGCGTGTGACGACCTTCGCCAGCAGCGGGTCGTAGCGCGCGCCGACCGTCAGCCCGCCGCGCGCACCGGTGTCCACCCGCACCCCCGGCCCGGTCGGCACCTCGAAGCGGGTCAGCGTGCCGGCCGAGCCGCGTACCGTACCGTCCGCCGCCGTCACCTCGGCGTTGACCCGCGCCTGTACGGCGAAGCCGCGCGCCGCGGGCGGCCCGTCGGCCAGCCCCAGATCGGCCAGCGTCGCCCCGGCCGCCAGCCGCAGCTGCGCGTCGACCAGGTCCACGCCCGTCACCTCCTCGGTGACGGTGTGCTCCACCTGGAGCCGCGGATTGGCCTCCATGAAGTGGTACTCCTCGCCGCTCACGAGGAATTCGAAGGTACCCACTCCCGTGTAACCGACCTCGCGGGCCATCCGCAGCGCGCACTCCAGCAGCCGGTCCCGCACGGCGGCGGGCAGTGCGGGCGCGGGCGCGATCTCGATGAGCTTCTGATGGCGGCGCTGCGCGGAGCAGTCCCGCTCCCAGACGTGGGTGACCGCTCCTGTGGCGTCGCCGATGACCTGTACCTCGATGTGCCGCGCTCCGGTCAGCAGCCGCTCCACGTACAGTTCACCGCGCCCGAAGCCCTGTACCGCCTCCGAGCGGCAGCGCTCCCACACCTCGGCCAGCTCGGCCGCGTCCCGCGCCCGGCGCATCCCGCGGCCGCCGCCCCCGCCGAGCGCCTTGACCATCACCGGGCCGCCCGCGCCGGGCCCTTCGGCCAGGAACGCGCGGGCCTCGTCGAGCGTCGTGGGGCCGCTGGTGCCGGGCAGGACCGGCACGTACAGGGACTCGGCGAGCGCCCGGGCCCGTGCCTTGTCACCGAAGAGGCCGAGCACCTCGGGGGAGGGGCCGACGAAGACGGTGCCCGCCTCGGCGCAGGCCCGCGCGAAACCGGAGTCCTCGCTGAGGAAGCCGTAGCCGGGATGGACGTACGCACAGTCGGCCTCCCGGGCGACGGCCAGCAGGGCCGCCGCGTCGAGGTAGGCGGCGGGCCCGGAACCGGGCAGCGGATGCGCCTCGTCGGCGAGCCGGACGTGCGGGGCCGCCGCATCATCCTCCGCGTACACCGCGACGCTCCGCAGTCCGGCCGCCGCCGCGGCACGCACCACCCGGACGGCGATCTCCCCGCGATTGGCGACAAGTACGGCTGACCCCATTGAGCAAGCACCTCCACGCAATGACACAGGCTCCGAGACGGCGCTGTCATGCTCATTGACATTGGCGTCAACGTCAATATGGTCGAGGCGTGGCAAACAAGGAAGAGACCTCCGGCAGGCAGCCGTCCGGCCGCGGACACCGGCCCTGGGCGACCCGCACCGCCCGCGACCGCAGCGACACGCCCGTGCGCCACCGGCTGCTGGACGCCGCCGAGGCGGTCTTCACGCGCCTCGGCTACGGACCCGCCACCATCGCCGACATCGCCGCCGAGGCCGAGCTGTCCCGCGCGGGGTTCTACGTCTACTTCGCGTCCAAGGAAGAGATCTTCCAGGTGCTCGCGGTGCGCGTACGGGACGCCTTCCTCGCCGCACAGGAAGTGCCGGACACCGACCCCGACGACGTCCGCGCCGTCGCGCACGACTCCACCGCCGCCTTCCTCGCCGCGTACGCCGCCCACCTCCCGCTGCTCCGGCTGATCGAGCAGCAGGCGCAGGGGGACGACGGGCTGCGCGAGCTGTGGGAGGAGATCAACCGCCGGCCGACCCGCCGCACCGCCCGCTACATCCGCCGCCTGACCGAGGCCGGCGAACTGGCGCCGGTCGCGGACCCGTTGGCGGTGGCGCACGCGGTGGGCGGGATGAGCGTGCGGTTCGCCCAGCTGGTCGCGGCGGACCCGGACGCGTACGAGGCCGCCGTGCGCGACGTCACCGCCATGTACCTGCACCTGCTCAGGCCGTACCACCCCGAGGGACACCAGGCGATACCGGAGGAGTAGCAGTGAGCCGCGCGACGCGTATCGAGCACTACCTGACCGATCTCCGCACCCGACAGGAACGGGCCCGCAGCGGCCGGCAGCCGGACACCATCAGGCTGCGCGCGGGCGAATGGACCGTACCCGGCTACGTACGCCACTGGGCCGCCACCGCCCCCGACCGCATCGCCCTCGTCTTCGACGGCCGCGAGACGACCTACCGGGAGCTGGACGAGGCGTCCGACCGCCTGGCCGGATGGCTGGCCGCGCAGGGTGTGCAGCCCGGCGACCGGGTCGGCGTCCACCTCCCCAACTGCCCGCAGTTCCTCGTCGCGATGCTCGCCGTGCTGCGCCTCGGCGCGGTCCATGTACCGGTCAATCCCATGTTCAAGGCGGCCGAACTCCGCCACGAACTGACCGACGCAGGCACCCGCCTGGTCATCTCCCGTACCGAACTGGCCCCGGCCATGGAGGAGATACGCGCGGACACGCCCGTACGCGAGATCCTCCTCGCCGACACCGACGCGTGGGAGGCAGCGCTCGCGCACGCCCCGCATGGCCGGATCGCCGACGACCTCGACGCGCTGGCCGCCCTCAACTACACCGGCGGCACCACCGGCATGCCCAAGGGCTGCGAACACACCCAGCGCCACATGGTCTACACGGCCACCGCCATCGACTCCGGCCGCGCCCCCGACCTGGCCCCCGAGGGCATCGTCTCCCTCTGCTACCTGCCCATTTTCTGGATCGCGGGCGAGAACCTGGGCATCCTCGCGCCGCTGGTCTCCGGTGGCACGAGCGTGCTGCTGCCGCGCTGGGACCCGGCCGCCGTCCTGGACGGCCTGGAGCGGTACCGCGTCGCCACCATGGCCGGCACGGTCGAGAACTACCTCGAACTCCTGGACCACCCGGACCTCGCGGGACGCGACCTCTCCGCCTTCACCGCACCGCTCACCGTCTCCTTCATCCGCAAGCTCACTCCGGAGATCCGCGACCGCTGGCGCCGCGCCGTCGGCGACCACAGCGTGCTGCGCGAGGCGTCGTACGGCATGACCGAGACGCACACCAGCGACACCTCCACCCTCGGCTTCCAGGACGGCGACGCCGACCTGCTCAGCGAGCCCACGTTCTGCGGACTGCCCGTTCCCGGCACGGACTTCATGGTCGTGGACTTCGCCACCGGCGAGCCGCTGCCGCTCGGCGAGCGCGGCGAGATCGTCGTCCGCGGCCCGTCCGTCCTCACCCGGTACTGGCGCGCCCCCAAGGCCACCGAGACGGCCCTCCGCGACGGCTGGCTGCACACGGGCGACATCGGCTCCATCGACGAGGACGGCTGTCTGCACTACCTCGGCCGCGACAAAGACATGATCAAGGTGAACGGCATGAGCGTCTTCCCGACGGAGGTGGAGACGCTGCTCGGACGCCACCCGGACGTGCTGGCCGCGGCCGTCGTGGCCGTACCGGACGAGCGCCGCGGCCAGCGCCCGTACGCCTACGTCCGCACCGTCCCCGGCAGCACGCTCACCGCCGAGACCCTGACGGAGTGGGCGGGCGCGGCCATGGCTGCCTACAAGCTGCCCGCCATCGAACTGACCGCGGAGCTGCCGCTCACCGCCACCGGAAAGATCAAGAAGACGGAGCTGGCCGAGCGAGCCATGCGTACGCGGCCCGCGCCGTGAACTCCCCCTGACCGCCCCTGAAGAGGAGCCCGGCGGCCTGGAACGCCGGGGCCCCGGCGGTCTCCGCCACGTACGGGATCGCGATGCACCGCATCCCGGCGCGGCGCGCCGCCTCCGCACCGGGAGCCGCGTCCTCCAGCACGACGCAGCTCTCCGGCGCCACCCCCAGCCGCCGGGCCGCCTCCAGGAAGACATCGGGCTCCGGCTTGCCGCGCCCCACCTCCTCGGCCGACACCCGGGTGGTGAGCATCGCGTCCAGGTCCGTGCCCTTCAGTACGGCGTCGATCGCGGTCCGGGACGAGCCGGACGCCACCGCGACCGGGTGCCCCGCCGCGTGCAGCTGCTCCACGAAGACCCGCATCTCCGGGAACACCTCGGTCTGCGCCCCGGCCAGCTCCAGGTAGATCGCGTTCTTCCCGGCCAGCAGCTCCGGGACGGGCGCCTCGATCCCGTACTCCTTCCTCAGGATCTCCAGCGTCTCGCGCGTCCCGATGCCGATGAACCGCGCGTGGTGCTCCCAGGTGAAGTCCTCGACCCCATACCGGGCGAGCAGCCGCCGCCCCGCCTCGTAGTAGTTCGGCTCGCTGTCGACCAGGGTGCCGTCGAGGTCGAAGATGACGGGCGTGCGGGAGGGGCCCTCGGTGCTCATGCCACCAGCATGCCAAGTCGGCGGTCAGCGCGCCGCCGCGGCCCCGCCGACGTCCTCCACCAGCGGCAGCAGCCGGTGCGGCACGCGCTCGCGCAGCGCCACCTCGGTGCGCGTCCGCACCACCCCCGGCATGTTGATCAGCTGCTGGATCACGTCCTCCAGATGCGCCGCGTCCCGCGCCACCACCTTGGCCAGCAGGTCGCCGCCGCCCGTGGTCGAGAACGCCTCGATGATCTGCGGTACCTCGGCCAGCAGGGCCGCGACCTCCTCCAGGTGCCCCTGCGTGACCTCGATGTGCGCGAAGGCGGTGACCGGGTGCCCGAGCGCGGCGGGGGAGAGGCGCGGCCCGTACGCGGTGATCACACCGTCCCGCTCCAGCCGGTCCAGGCGCGCCTGCACCGTGCCGCGCGCGACACCGAGGAGGCGCGCGTACTCCCGCACGCTCGTCCGCGGCTGCTCCAGCAGCAGCCGGAGGATCCGGGCGTCGAGTGCGTCCACGGCCATGGTGAACGGCCTCCTTACGGGTGGTGCGGGGCGGTACCGGTCGATCGCCTCCAGTCTGCGGTGTGCCGCCCCGGCCTGCGACAGCGGGGCGGGCGCGCCCGTAAACACATGAACAGTCCCTCACATGGACATGGAATTCATTTTCATTTAGGCTCTCGGGTATGACCGGTGCCAAGCCTTCGCCGACGCGGAACACCCCGCAGCGGGCCGCGGTGCTGCGTGCGCTCGGTAACTGCCAGGACTTCGTCTCGGCCCAGATGCTGCACGCCCGTCTGGCCACCGCGGACTGCGCGGTCGGCCTCACGACGGTCTACCGCGCGCTCCACCAGCTCCAGGCCAGTGGCCAGGTGGACGTCGTGCGGGACGGGACGGGGGAACGGCTGTACCGCAGACGCAGCACCGCCGGCCATCAGCACTACCTCCTGTGCCGCGACTGCGGCCAGAGCCGGCCGGTCGACTCGCGCGTGGTCGAGCGGTGGGCCGAACGCATCGGCGCGACCAGCGGGTTCACCGATGTCGAGCACACCGTCGAACTGACCGGCGTCTGCGGCCGCTGCCGGCCCACCGCCCACTGACACCTACTCAGAAGGACGCCCCATGACCGAAGCCGACGCCGCCGCGCGTGACGAGCGGGTGCCCGTCACCGTACTGACCGGCTTTCTCGGATCCGGCAAGACCACCCTGCTCAACCGCATCCTCACCGAGCAGCACGGAATGAAGATCGCCGTCATCGAGAACGAGTTCGGCGAGGTCGGCATCGACGACGCGCTCGTGCTCGACGCCGAAGAAGAGATCTTCGAGATGAACAACGGCTGCATCTGCTGCACCGTGCGCGGGGACCTCATCCGCATCCTCGGCGCGCTGATGCGCCGCCGCGAGAAGTTCGACCACATCCTGATCGAGACCACCGGACTGGCCGACCCCGCGCCCGTCGCCCAGACCTTCTTCATGGACGACGAGATTGCGGCCCAGCTGCGGCTGGACGCCATCGTCACGCTCGTCGACGCGGCCCACGCCATTCAGCACCTCGATGAGGTGAAGCCCGAGGGCGTGGAGAACGAGGCCGTGGAGCAGGTCGCCTTCGCCGACCGGATCGTTCTCAACAAGACGGACCTGGTGGACGAGGCGACGGTCGCGGAGGTCGTCTCCCGTATCCGGGCGATCAACGCCGCCGTACAGATCATCCCCGCCCGGCACGCGGCGGTGGACCTCAAGGAGGTCATGGACGTCGGCGCGTTCGACCTGGCGCGGGTGCTCAAGGACGACCCGGAGTTCCTGACCGAGACCGAGCACCAGCACGACACCAGCGTCACCTCGGTCGGCTTCGAGCTGACCGGCGAGCTGGACGAGGCGCGGCTCAACCGCTGGCTCGGCGCGCTGCTGCGCACCAAGGGCGCGGACATCTTCCGCTCCAAGGGCATCCTCGCGCTCGCGGGTGCGCCGAAGCAGTACGTCTTCCAGGGCGTGCACATGCTGCTGGACGGGCAGTTCGGGCGGGAGTGGCAGCCGGGCGAGACCCGGCGGAGCAAGCTGGTCTTCATCGGCCGCGGGCTGGACCGCGACCAACTGGAGCAGGGCCTGTCCGCGTGCCTGACCACCGCGGGAGCCGCCGCGTGACCGCCCCCGCCGTTGATGTATCTCCCCTCTGGGAAGCAGCCGTCGAGGACGCGCCCGTCGCGCTCTCCGTGCGGGCCGGGACCGCCGCGGTGGCCGGCGCCGACGGCCGCGTCTGGACCGTGGACACCGCCACCGGCGCGGTACGGCCCGAGCTGGAACTGCCCGGCGGCGCGCTGGACGTCGCGCTCTCGCCCGACGGCCGCCACCTCGTCGCCACCGGACCCACCGGCCACGGCGTACAGGACCGGGACACCGGCCGTACGGTGCTGACCGAAACGGGCGCCTGGTCGGCCACCGCAGTATGGGCGGGCGGACAGCGGTTCGCCGTGGCGCGCGGCCGGCAGGCGCTGGTCCTGGACGCACAGGGCGAGCAGCTCTGGGCCACCGAACCGGCGCCCAGCACCGTCACCGACCTGGCCTGGCTGCGCGACGGCCGGCGGCTGGCGGTCGCGGCGTACGGAGCCGTGCGCTGCCACGAGCGGCACAGCGCGGCGCCCGTGGTCACCTACCCGTACGTCGGCTCGCACCTCGCGCTGGCCGTGGCGCCCACCGGCCGCTGGATCTGCAGCGGCAACCAGGACGCCTCGATCCACATCTGGCGCACCCGCGACGGCAGTGAGCTGACCATGTCCGGTTACCGCGAGAAGGTCTCCCGGCTCGCGTTCGACGACACCGGCTTCTGGCTCGCCGCAGACGGTGCGCCGGACGTCACCGTGTGGGACTTCTCCGGCAAGGGCCCCGCAGGTACGGCGCCGCGCTCGCTGAGCGCGCACCGGAAGGTCACCGCGCTGGCCTGGCGGCCCGGCGGTGCCGGCCACCTCGCCACCGGCGGCGACGACGGCACGCTCGCCCTGTGGCACGCCACGTCGGGCCGCCCGCAGGCCAGGCTGTCCCCGGCCCGCACGCTGCCCGGCGGGTCGGCGGTCACCGCGCTGGCCTGGGCCGGCTCCGAGCTGCTGATCGTGACGTACCGGGACGGTGCGGTACGGGCCGTACAGGTGCCGCCGGGAGTGACGCTGTGAGCCGCCCCGCCGGGCGCGCGGCCGCGGCGCGGCGGCAGGAGCTCGCCGCACGCGCCGACACGGCGGCGCAGGTGGTGGTCGGTGCAGCGCGCGACCGGCCGTGCACCCTGGTCGTCTGCCGGGGCTGCTGCTGCGGCAACGCGCGCAAGCACCGCGGCTTCGACCACGACGGCCAGCTGGCCAGGCTGCGCGCGGCGGCCCGCGACTCCGAAGGCCGCCTCGCGGTCCGTACGACCGACTGCCTCGGCCCCTGCGACCAGGCGAACGTGCTGGTCGTCCAGCCGTCGGGCAGCGGGCGGCGGAACGGTGGCCGGGCCGCCTGGATCGGCTTCGCAATGAGCGACGACGCCACCGAGGACGTGCTGCGGTGGGCGGCCGACGGCGGCCCCGGCATCGCCGCGCCGCCGCCCGCGCTGGAGCTCCGGTTCATCCGGCCACCGGGTGCGGCGCGGCAGGGCCGGGCGGCAGGCAGGCGCGGCCGTGCCCGCCGCTGACGCGGAAATCGGCGAAGAGGAGGGGGTGGCCCTGGACGC
>NZ_NHSG01000248.1:0-12351 GCF_020024005.1 Streptomyces purpurogeneiscleroticus | reverse complement strand
CGCAGCCCGCGGCGCCCGCCGCCGCGAAGCCCGCCGCAGCTCAGCCGGCGCCCGCGAAGGCCGCCCCGGCGAAGGCCGAGGCCAAGCCCGCCGCCAAGGCCGCCCCGAAGGCGGACGCCAAGCCCGCCGCCGAGGCGACCGAGGGCCCGGAGTACGTCACCCTGCGTGGCCCGGCCGCCGCCGTGGCGAAGAACATGAATGCCTCGCTGGAGCTGCCCACGGCCACGTCCGTGCGCGCCGTTCCCGTGAAGCTGCTGTTCGACAACCGCATCGTCATGAACAACCACCTCAAGCGCGCCCGCGGTGGGAAGGTCTCCTTCACCCACCTCATCGGGTACGCCATGGTGCAGGCGCTCAAGGCGATGCCCTCGATGAACTACTCGTTCACCGAGAAGGACGGCAAGCCCACGCTGGTCAAGCCGGACCACATCAACCTGGGCCTCGCCATCGACCTGGTGAAGCCCAACGGTGACCGTCAGCTCGTCGTCGCGGCCATCAAGAAGGCCGAGACCCTCAGCTTCTTCGAGTTCTGGCAGGCGTACGAGGACATCGTCCGCCGCGCCCGGGTCGGCAAGCTGACGATGGAGGACTTCACCGGCGTCACCGCGTCGCTGACGAACCCCGGCGGCATCGGCACCGTGCACTCCGTGCCGCGCCTGATGCCCGGCCAGGGCCTCATCATCGGCGTCGGCGCCATGGAGTACCCCGCGGAGTTCCAGGGCACCTCGCAGGACACCCTGAACAAGCTGGGCGTCTCCAAGGTCATGACGCTGACCAGCACGTACGACCACCGCGTGATCCAGGGCGCCGCCTCCGGCGAGTTCCTGCGCATCATGAGCCAGCTGCTGCTCGGCGAGAACGACTTCTTCGACGACATCTTCAAGTCGCTGCGGATTCCGTACGAGCCGGTGCGCTGGCTGAAGGACATCGACGTCAGCCACGACGACGACGTCTCCAAGGCGGCCCGGGTCTTCGACCTGATCCACGCCTACCGGGTGCGCGGCCACGTCATGGCCGACACCGACCCGCTGGAGTACAAGCAGCGCAAGCACGCCGACCTGGACATCACGGAGCACGGCCTCACGCTCTGGGACCTGGAGCGCGAGTTCGCGGTCGGCGGCTTCTCCGGCAAGTCGATGATGAAGCTGCGCGACATCCTCGGCGTGCTGCGCGACTCGTACTGCCGCACCACCGGCATCGAGTACATGCACATCCAGGACCCCAAGCAGCGCAAGTGGCTGCAGGACCGCCTGGAGCGCCCGCACACCCCGCCGGAGCGCGAGGAGCAGCTGCGCATCCTGCGCCGCCTGAACTCCGCCGAGGCGTTCGAGACCTTCCTGCAGACGAAGTACGTCGGCCAGAAGCGCTTCTCGCTGGAGGGCGGCGAGTCCGTCATCCCGATGCTGGACGCGGTCATCGACTCCGCGGCCGAGTCGCGGCTGGACGAGGTCGTCATCGGCATGGCCCACCGCGGCCGGCTGAACGTCCTCGCCAACATCGTCGGCAAGTCCTACGCGCAGATCTTCCGGGAGTTCGAGGGCAACCTCGACCCGAAGTCGATGCACGGCTCCGGCGACGTGAAGTACCACCTGGGCGCCGAGGGCACCTTCACCGGTCTCGACGGCGAGCAGATCAAGGTCTCGCTGGCCGCCAACCCCTCGCACCTCGAGGCGGTCGACCCGATCGTCGAGGGCATCGCCCGCGCCAAGCAGGACATCATCGGCAAGGGCGGCACGGACTTCACGGTCCTGCCGGTCCAGCTGCACGGTGACGCGGCGTTCGCCGGTCAGGGCGTGGTCGCCGAGACGCTGAACATGTCGCAGCTGCGGGGCTACCGCACCGGCGGCACGGTCCACATCGTCATCAACAACCAGGTCGGCTTCACCGCCGCGCCGGAGTCGGCCCGCTCCTCCATGTACGCCACCGACGTGGCCCGCATGATCGAGGCGCCGATCTTCCACGTGAACGGTGACGACCCGGAGGCCGTGGTGCGCGTCGCGCGCCTCGCCTTCGAGTTCCGCCAGGCGTTCAACAAGGACGTCGTCATCGACCTGATCTGCTACCGCCGCCGCGGCCACAACGAGTCGGACAACCCGGCCTTCACCCAGCCGCTGATGTACGACCTGATCGACAAGAAGCGCTCGGTGCGCAAGCTCTACACCGAGTCCCTCATCGGTCGTGGCGACATCACGCTGGAGGAGGCCGAGCAGGCGCTGCAGGACTTCCAGGGCCAGCTGGAAAAGGTCTTCACGGAGGTCCGCGAGGCCACCACGACGCCGATGGCGCCCGAGGTCCCGCAGCCGCAGGCCGAGTTCCCGGTCCACGTGGACACCGCGGTCTCCCAGGAGGTCGTCAAGCGGATCGCCGAGTCCCAGGTCAACATCCCCGACCGGGTCACCGTCCACCCGCGCCTGCTGCCCCAGCTGCAGCGCCGCGCGGCCATGGTCGAGGACGGCACGATCGACTGGGGCATGGGCGAGACCCTGGCCTTCGGCTCGCTGCTGATGGAGGGCACCCCGGTCCGGCTCGCCGGCCAGGACTCCCGCCGCGGCACCTTCGGCCAGCGCCACGCGGTCCTCATCGACCGCGAGACCGGCAACGACTACACGCCGCTGCTGTACCTCTCCGAGGACCAGGCGCGGTTCAACGTGTACGACTCGCTGCTCTCCGAGTACGCGGCGATGGGCTTCGAGTACGGCTACTCGCTGGCCCGTCCTGAGTCGCTGGTCATGTGGGAGGCGCAGTTCGGTGACTTCGTCAACGGCGCGCAGACCGTCGTCGACGAGTTCATCTCCTCCGCCGAGCAGAAGTGGGGCCAGACCTCCGGCGTCACGCTGCTCCTGCCGCACGGCTACGAGGGCCAGGGCCCGGACCACTCCTCGGCCCGCATCGAGCGCTTCCTCCAGCTGTGCGCGCAGAACAACATGACCGTCGCGATGCCGACGCTCCCCTCCAACTACTTCCACCTGCTGCGCTGGCAGGTGCACAACCCGCACCACAAGCCGCTCGTCGTCTTCACCCCGAAGTCGATGCTGCGTCTGAAGGCCGCGGCGTCGAAGACGGAGGAGTTCACCACCGGCGGCTTCCGCCCGGTGATCGGCGACAGCACGGTGGACCCGAACGCGGTCCGCAAGGTGCTCTTCTGCTCCGGCAAGGTCTACTACGACCTGGAGGCGGAGCGGCAGAAGCGCGGTGCGAACGACGTCGCGATCGTCCGCATCGAGCGGCTGTACCCGCTGCCGGGCAAGGAGCTGCAGGCGGAGATCGCCAAGTTCCCGAACGCCGGCAAGTTCCTGTGGGTCCAGGAGGAGCCCGCCAACCAGGGTGCCTGGCCGTTCCTCGGCCTGAACCTGATCGACCACCTGGACCTGGCGGTCGGCGCCGACATCCCGCACGGCGAGCGCCTGCGCCGCATCTCGCGGCCGCACAGCTCGTCCCCGGCCGTCGGCTCCGCCAAGCGCCACCAGGCCGAGCAGGCCCAGCTCATCGCGGAGGCGTTCGACGCCTGAGCCGCCCGCGTCACCTGACGCAAACGGGACAACGGGCCCCCGCCGGAGCACTCCGGCGGGGGCCCGCCCGTATGTCCGGGCCGGCGTCAGCCGTTGACCATGTCCCGGGTCTGGGCGTAGACGGTGGCGTCGGTGAGCAGGGCGTTGTGGCTCAGGCAGGCGGTGCGCGTGTTGGCCGCACCGGCCAGGGAAACGCTGCTGTCGGGGTTGATGACGGCGTCGCACGGCGACCACCAGGTCGCGTAGCGGGGGCTGCCGGGCGTCTCGTCCCCGGCGTTCAGGGCGGTCAGGAAGTCGGAGCCGATCCGCATCTCGCTGCACGAGGTGTCGGCGCACGTATTGGCCGAGTCGGTGCCGTGGTTGGGGCCGCCGAGCGACACCCAGGCGTCGATCTTCGCCGCGCCGCCGAGGTTCTTGGCGTAGTAGCGCGAGGAGAGGCCCCCCATGGAGTGGGTGACGATGTCGACCTGGGAGGCTCCGGTCGCGGCGAGCAGCCGGTCGACCTCGGTGGCCAGCTGCTGTGCGGTGGTGGCGTTGGACTGGCGCGAGTCGTAGCTCCACTGGTCCAGGTACCCGGCCGGCCAGCCGTCGGCGCGGAAGCGTCCTGCCATGGTGTCCCAGTTGCCGCCGCTGCCGGACCAGCCGTGGACGAAAAGGATCGGGTGACCGGCGGCGGTGAAGCCCGATCCGCCGGCCGCTTCGGCTCGGGCGGGCGTGTGCAGGGCGAGTAGCAGGCCGGCGAGCACGGCCATGAGCGGTGTCTTCTTCACGTGTCCTCACGGATGCAGAGAAGGGGGAGGGAAGCACCGGTGCGTGTGGGGAGGGCGCCTCAGGCTACTGCCGGGTAAACCTGGCGCGTCAAGATGCGTGCACTTGTCATGTGCACAACTTTTTTCGCGGCTTCTCCGCCGCCGGCGCGCAGGTCCTTCAGATCGTCAGCGGCTCGAAGTCGCGGAGCTGGTACGGCGGCAGGTCGGCCTCGGTGGAGCGGGTGTTGTGAGCGAGGTCCAGGGTCCACGGGTGGCTCGGGCCGACCGCCGCCTCCATGGCGGGCAGCGCGCGGCCGAGGGAGCCGAGGGCGGCCGCGCGGTCGCCGGCCGCGAGCAGCGCGAGCGCGTGGTTGGCGTCGCTGCCGACGGTGTACGGGTGGGCGGGGCCGAGCAGTTCGCGGTAGCCCGTGTACGTGAGCTCGGCCGTGGCCAGGGCCCGCTCCGGGTCGCCGGACTCGCGCTCCAGGCAGCCGAAGCCGGCCGCGATCATGAGGGTGAGCGGGTCCCGGCGGCCGAGCAGCCGCACCGCCCGCTCCAGCAGCCGTTCCATGCTCTGCCGGGCCCGCTCCCCCTGCCCGGCGCCCCGGCGGCAGAGCGCGAGGCCGTGCCCGGCGCGCAGCGACTGGGGGTGGTCGGCGCCCAGTACCCGGTGGTGGCTGCGCACGGTCCGCTCCTGGAGCTCCAGCGCCGCCTCGACGCGGCCGGTGAGCCGCAGGTCGGTGGCGTAGTGCAGCTCGGAGCAGAGCGTCCAGGGGTGGCCGGGGCCGAGGAGCCGGCGGCGCGCGCGCAGGGTCTCCAGATCCAGGTCCAGCGCCTCGTCGTAAGCGCCGAGCAGCCGCAGGGAGACCGCGGTGTTGTTCTGCGCGGCGAGGGTGCGTGCGTCGCCCTCGCCGAAGGTCTGCCGGCTGCCGTCGAGCACGTACCGGGAGAGCTCCAGGGCTTCCTGGAGGCGGGCGAGACCGCGCAGGTCGGCGGCGAGCCCGGTGGCGGCCCGCAGGATGTCGGTGTCCGGGGTGGAGCTCCGGCCGAGCAGCCGCTCCAGCGCGGCCCGGTCCAGCTCCTCGCAGGCCGCGTACTGTCCGGCGGCGCGCAGCAGGTTGGCGTGCGCGTGCAGCAGGTCGAGGCGGTTCGGGTGGTCCTCCGGCAGCAGCCGCCGCCAGGCCCGGTCCACCCGCCGGACCAGGGCCAGGCCGGTGTCCTGGACGCCGGCGAGGTAGGTGTAGCGCAGGCAGTTCAGTACCGGGCGCGCGCTCTCCGCCGGGTCGGCCTCCAGCGCGCCGGAGGGCAGCAGGTGCGGCAGCAGCGCGGCGTACGCGGGCCACTCGGCGGGGTCGTCGGGGCGGCCTGGGTCGGCGGCGGCGAGCGCGCCGCGTACGGCGCGTGCGTACCGTTCCCGCTCCGGCGCGGGGACGCCCTCGCGGACCAGGAGGCGGACCATGCGGTGCAGGTGGACGCCGGTGATCCGGTCGCCGTCCGGGGTTTCGGTGGCGTCCACGACGGAGTAGCGGGCGAGCAGCCGCAGCGCGTCCTGGAGCCGCTGCGGGTCGCCGGTCAGCGGGGGGAAGTCGCCGCGGATCCGGCCGAGGAGGGGGACCGGCACGGTGCCGGGCGCAAGGACGGCGCACAGCCGCAACAGTTCCCCGGCGTCCGGCGCGGTCTCGGCGATGCGGTCCAGCAGGGCGGTCCAGGCCGCAGCGAAGGTCATCGGGAAGTCCTCGGCGACGACCGTGCGGGCGTCGCCGATGCCGCCCTCCAGCAGCCGCAGATAGCTCCCGACGCTCATGTCGGAGTCGTTCAGCCAGCCCGCCGTCTGGTCCAGCAGGAGCGGCAGGTCCTCCAGGGCCGCGGCCAGCCGGTCCGCCTCGGCCGCGGTCAGGCGCGGGGCCCGGCGGCGTACGAAGGCGACGCTCTCCGGGCGGTCGAGGACGGGGACCGGGAGGAGGAGGGTGTTGTAGGTGTCCCAGGAGCGGTTGCGCGAGGTGATCAGGACGTGACCCGAGCCGCTGGGCAGCAGACCGGCCACCGCTTCGGGGTCGTCGGCGCCGTCCAGGACGAGCAGCCAGCGGTGGTACGGCTCGCCGCGGCGCAGCGCGTCGGTGACCGCGCGCAGCCGCTCGGCGGTCCCCATACCGCCCCTGATCCCCAACTCCGGTGCCAGCGCGGCCAGTTGCTGCCGGGCCTCCTGTGCCGTCCCGGCGGCGATCCACCACACCACGTCGTACTCGGTGGCGAAGCGGTGCACGTACTCGGCGGCCAGCTGGGTCTTGCCGACGCCCGCCATGCCCAGCAGCGTGCAGACCGCGGCGCCCCGTACGGAGCCCGCCAGGCGGCGGTGGATACGGGCGAGGAGGGCCGCGCGGCCGGTGAAGCGCGGGTTGCGGCGCGGTACTCCGCCCCAGACGTCGGGCGCGTCCAGCGGGAAGCGCGGGCCGCCGGTGCCGGGCGCCGGGGTGTCCGGGAGCCCGAGGCGGCGCAGCAGGAGGCGCTCGGCGTGGTGCGCGCCGGCCTCGGTGAGCTGGGCGGGGCCGAGCGCGGCGGCGCCCCGCGGGAGGTTGCCGGGGTCGGTGACGGAGACGGCGGCGAAGCGGCCGGGGTGGGCGGCGGTGACGGCGGCGAGGGCGGCGTCCCACTCCCGTCCCGTGCGGACGCCGGGCTGGAAGTAGCCGGCGCTGAAGACGAGCAGGACCTGGCCGCCGGAGAGCGTGAGCCCGCCGAGCGCGGCCCGCAGTTCCATCGCGGCGGGCGGGTCCCAGTGGTGCAGCGGGGCGCGCAGCCCGTGGCGTTCGAGGCGGTCGGCGATCCAGTCGCCCCAGGCCCGGCCGTCCCCGGCGACGCTGACGGTGACCCGCGGGCCGGGCGGCGGTCCGGGCCGTACCGGCCGGGCCGGCCGCGGCACCCGCGCGGACGCGGCGTCCGTCGGCCGCTGCGGGAACGTCGACTCCGCCGGCTGCGCCATTACGGTCCTGCTCTCCTCCGGGGGACCGTCGATACGGCCCTGTTCTTCCGTACCCCACCGCGCCCGGCCGCCGCGAGCGGATTCCGGCCCAGTACGGTACGCCCGGCCGCAGCTGACGCCTCATCAGGTCATCTGCGGCTCGAAGTCCCAGTAGGGCCGGGTGCGGGCGCGGGCGGAGACGGTGTGGGCGTGCTGGGGGCCCAGTACGGTGCTCAGGCCGGTCAGCGCCTCGTCCTCCAGCTTGTCGGCCTCCTGGCGTTTGCGCAGGCCGCGCAGGTCCGCGGCGAGCGCGATCTGGCTGGAGAGGGTCAGCGGGTGGCGCAGTCCGAGGGTGGCGGTGGCGCGGGTGACGGTGTCCCGGCCGAGCTCGGCGGCGGCCTCCGGGTCGCCGGAGAAGTTGCGGGCCGCCGCGGCGTTCAGCGCGCAGCCCAGCGTCCAGGGATGGTCGGGGCCGACCGCCCGGCGCATCCCCGCCAGCGCCTCCTCCGAGAGCAGCAGCGCCTGCTGCCGCTCGCCCGCGGCGCGCAGCACGAGCGCGTGGTTGGCCTGGGCGCCGATTGCGTACGGGTGGGCCGCGCCCAGCTGGAAGAGATACCGCTCGGTGACCTGCTCGCCGATCTCCCGGGCCTGGTCCAGGCTGCCGTGCTCACGGGCGAAGCAGGAGTAGCTGACGGCGACCATGAGGGTGAGCGGGTCGGTCTCGCCGAGGACCCGCTCGGACCGTTCCAGCACCCGGCCGAGGAGGCGGCCGGCCTTGGCGCGGTCGCCGGAACGGTAGAAGCACAGCCCGAGGTTGTGCTCGGCGCGCAGCGTCTGGGGGTTGTCGTTGCCCATGACGATGCGGTGCACCCGGACGCTGTGCTCCTGCACCGAGCCGGCCTCGGCGTAGCGGCCGAGGAGGCGCAGGTCGGTGGCGACGTGGATCTCGGAGAAGAGCGACCAGTTGTGGCGGGGGCGCAGCAGCTCGCGGCGGGCTTCCAGGGTGCGGCGGTGCAGCGCGAGGGAGTCGGTGTAGCGGCCGAGGAGGCGGAGCGAGACGGCGAGGTTGTTCTGGGCGTTCAGGGTGCGCGAGTCCTGCTCACCGACCAGTTCGGTGTAGCCCTCCAGGACGGTGGTGGACAGCTCCAGGGCCTCCTCGAAGCGGGCGAGGCCGCGCAGGTCGGCGGCGAGCCCGCTGGCGGCGCGCAGGGTGTCCAGGTCGCGCGGGCCCTGGGTCTCGCGCAGATGGTCCAGGACGACACGGTCCAGCGCCTCGGTGGCGGCGTAGTCGCCGGTGGCGCGCAGCAGGTTGGCGTAGTGGTAGCTGAGGTCCCAGATCCGCGGGTGGGTGTCGCCGAGCAGCTCCCGCCAGGCGGCCAGGGCGCGTTCGGCGAGCTTGAGGCCGGAGCGGTATTCGCCGGAGAGGTACATGTACCGCAGCACGTTCAGGACCAGGTTCTGCACCTCGGGGTCCCGGCTCACCAGGACGTTCGCGGCCTTGAGGTGCTGGGCGAGCTCGGCGAACCGGGGCCACAGCCGGGTGTCGGTCGGGCGCAGCGGGTCGGCGGCGGCCAGCGCGCGCTGCGCGACGCGGCTGTATTCCGCCTGCTGCCGGTCCGGCATCAGGGCGCGGACGGTCTGGTGGACCATGCGGTGCATGTAGAGGATCTCGCCACCGGGGGACGCGTCGTCGGCGGTGACGTCGTGGGACTCGATGCGCACGACCGAGTACTGCAGGAGCTTGCTGATGGCCTGGTTCCACAGCAGCGGGTCGTTCATCAGCCCGGTCAGCTCCTCCGGCAGGTCGCCGGGCGGGATCTCGCGGAGCAGCCGTACGGGGATGGCGGCGGGCGCGAAGAAGGAGCACAGCCGCAGCAGGTCGACGGAGGCGGGCACCGCCTCGGCCAGCCGGTTCTGCAGTATCGACCAGGAGGTCTGGTAGGTCATCGGGAAGTCGTGGGCGACCCGGACGACCTCGGCGTCGGCGCCGCTCTCCAGCAGTTCGACGTACTCGTCGACGGTCATCGTGGAGTCGCTGAGCCAGCCCGCCGTCTGGTCGAGCAGCAGCGGCAGGTCCTCCAGCGCTTCGGCCAGCTGGTCCGCCTCGGCGCGGTCCAGGCGCGGGGCGCGGCGCCGGACGAAGGCGATGGACTCCTCGCGGGTGTAGACCGGGACCTCGAACATCATGGTGTTGTGCTCGCTCCACTCGCGGTTCTGCGAGGTGAGGAGCACGTGTCCGGGCCCGGAGGGCAGCATGTCGGCGACGTGTTCGGGCTGGTCGGCGCCGTCCAGGACGAGCAGCCAGCGGTTCGACGGCTCGCCCCGGCGCAGCGCGTCCCGGACGGCGCGCAGCCGCTCGCCGTACTCCTGACCGGTGCTCAGGCCGAGCGCGGGGGCCAGCTCGGCCAGCCGCTGGCGCATCGGGGTGCGCTCGCCCGCCGCGACCCACCACACCACGTCGTACTCGGAGCCGAAGCGGTAGACGTACTCGGTGGCGAGCTGGGTCTTGCCGACGCCGGACATGCCGTACAGCGTGCACACGGCGGCGCCGCGCTCGGCCTGCTGGAGGCGGTGGTAGACGTCGGCGAGGAGGTTCTCACGGCCGGTGAAGCGGGTGTTGCGACGCGGCACGCCGCCCCAGACGCGCGGCTGCTCCTGGGGGTAGCGGGGGCCGCTGCCGTCCTCCTCGGGCTCGGCGTGCGGGTCGGGGTCGATGCCGAGCCGGGCCAGCAGCCGCCGCTCGGCCTCACGGGCGCCGACGTCGGCCAGCTCGGCGGCGCCGAAGACGGCGGTGGCGGTGGGCAGCGCGTTCGTGGTGATGGAGACCGCGGCGAACTTGTCCTGGCGGTCGGCGACGACGGTGCGCAGCGCGGCGTTCCACTCCTCGTGGCTGCGCGGACCGAGCTGGATGTACCAGTCGCTGAGCACGATCAGTACGGTGCCCTCCGCGAGCGCGAGGTCGCTCAGCGCGTCCTCCAGCGAGGTGCCGGCCCGCGGGTCCCAGCGCTGGAAGGCCACCCGCATCCCGTGCCGTTCCAGCCGGTCGCCGATCCAGGCGGCCCACGCGCGGTTGAAGCCGGCGAAACTGACCGTGACCGGTGGCCGGCCGGTGGGTGCGGTGCTCCTGCGCGCTGCGGGCATTCGAACGACTCCCTCGTCTTGCGTACGAACGAACGGCCGGGCAAGGACCGTCAGAGCTGCCCTTCTGGGGAACATACACCGGCGAACCGGTCGTCGGCGGTCATCGCGCGTGCTGTCGCCGCCACATCGTCCGCGAGGTCTCGACGTAGGCGCTCGCGCGCGCCAAGTACCCCTCGGGAGGCGGGCGTTCCCGCAATCGGGTGAGCCGGTCGGCCATCGCGCCGACCAGGACGCGGCCGGCCGGGGTGAGGGTGCGCGCGCCGAGCAGCGTGGGGAGTGCGGCGCCCACCTGTTCGCGGCAGCGGGAGTGCTCGGCCCACGCGGTGTGGCGCTCCAGCGCGGTGGTGGCGGTGAGCGCGAAGCGCTGCCAGTAGTCGGCGAGCGAGAGATGCGAGTACGTGCCCTGGAGCAGCCCGTCGAAGGGGCGCGGGTCGGGCCGCCAGGGGGCCCAGTGCCGGGCGGTGCCGGTGTCGTGGTGCAGCGGCGACAGTTCGGCGAGCGCGGCGAGCTTGGCGTGCTGGAGTTCGTGGACGAGCGTCGCGGCGAGGAAGGCGGGGGTCTGCGGGGTGGAGCTGAGGACCGCGCCGAACGCCTCGCGGCGGGTGCCGCTGCAGTGCGCGGGGCCCGCGGCGTGCGGGCTGGCGTTGGGCGGCGGGGCGAGCGGCACGACGCAGTCCAGCAGGACGTCCACTTCCAGGGCGCGGGTCGGGCCGCCGCGCTCCAGCAGCGGCCGGGCCCCGGCCCAGGCGGCCTGCCAGCGGGCCCGGTCGGCGGTGGTGAGCGGCTCGGCGGGCTTCAGGCCGTGCCGCTCCAGCCCGCTGTCGGCCGTGCGGAAGGGGTCGAGGTCGTCCAGGAGTACGGGGCGGGGGCCGCCGGTGAGCGGGCGCAGCGGGCGCCATGCGGGGTCGGCCGACTCCCAGGCGCCGTCGGGCCGGGGCAGCAGCACGGCGGCCGGGCCGGCGGGCGGGCGAAGGCGCAACCTTCCCTCGCCATAGGTGAGTTCGAGCTCTGGCGGCGGTCCCTCACGGCCGGCCGGCCGCCCGTGCAGGGTGTACGCACCGAGGGTGGGCAGGGCCAGCGTGCCTCCCGGGGCGCGGAGTTTCAGGGTGAACGGGAGCCGGGCGCGGGCGGCGGCCGCGGCGGCGACGGCCCCGAGGTGTTCGAGGTCGGGGAGGAGGCCGGGCGGCGGGACGGCGGCGGCGAGGCCACGCAGGGCGCGCCGCACCCAGGGACCGAGCAGCGGGTAGTACAGCACCCGGCGGGTGGCATCCCGGTCGGCGCGGTCCGCGGCCTCCAGCAGCGCCCAGTGCTCCGCCACCCGGGCCGCCGCGGGCCGCGGCACGCTCGGCGCGCGGGCGGAGCCCACCGCGTCCAGCAGCGCGCGCAGCAACAGCAGCCGCCGCGTCCGCTGGTCGTCCACCAGCAGCCGCAACGCCTCCGCACCGCCCTCGGACCGGCCCAGCTCGCGCAGCAGGCCCGCGGGGACGCGGCTGCTCATCGTGCGGGACCCCGCGCGGTACGGGCCAGCCGCCCGGCGGCGTGCCGGATCAGCCGCTGGAGGTCGGCGCAGTACACGGAGGGGTTGGCGAAGCCGCTGCCGTGCCGGTAGCGGTGCGCGTACTGGCCGCCGCCGCAGACCCGCACCAGCGGGCAGGCGCGGCACACGGGGGCGAGGGCCGCGGCGCCCGCGTGCCGGGCGGTGATGCCGGGGTGCGCGAGCGCGTCGTCGAAGGAGTGGCGGAAGACGTCGAGCCCGGTGGCGGCGGCGCCCTCGTACGCGGACTTCAGGGAGTCGACCTGCTCGATGCTGCCGTCGGTCTCCACCACGACGGCGGTGAACGGGGTCAGGCCCAGCGACTCGCCGCCGGCCGGCGCGCCCAGCAGCAGGGCCAGGCACTCCTCGAAGAGCCGGATCCGCGGCTGCCCGGGGCCGCCGTCCCACCAGGCGTCGAAGACGGCGCGGAGCCAGTCGCCGTACGGGGTGGGGCGGTCGGGG
>NZ_NHSG01000247.1:0-20669 GCF_020024005.1 Streptomyces purpurogeneiscleroticus | reverse complement strand
GGCTGCCGCTTTGATGCCGGGTGCGGCGGCGTTGTGGCTGGTCGCGCAGTTCCCCGCGCCCCTGAGAGGCGCCCTCACGGGCGCCGTCCAGGTGCGCGTAGGCGGTATGCCAGGGCCAAGGCCGCGGCCGCCACGCATGTGGCGTAGGCGGCGGTGACCCAGCCGGAGGCAGGGCGGCCCGCGCGCAGGCCGTGTACCAGCGCCGCTCCCCAGGCGACGTACGCGGCCATGTGCAGCGCGCGCCACCAGCGGGAGGCCGCGCGGCCGGTGAAAGCCGTGCGTGCAGCACCCGTCACCGCGACCGCGAGGAACACGTAACCGGCCAGTGTGCCCAGGCCGATCAGCAGCGGGCGGGCGCCGTCGGCGAACGGCAGGGCGGCGGCCCGGCCGGTGGTCTGGCCGCGGGCCACCTTCACCCCGATGTGCAGCGCGAGGAAGCCGAGCCCGGCCACGCCCGTGCCCCGGTGCACGGCCTGGGCCAGCAGCCGGTGCCCGGAGGCCAGCACCCGGCGGTCGGTGGCGGCCAGGCCCCACAGCACGGTGCCGGTCAGCGCGACCAGGGCGAGCACCCCGGCCCCGAAGTCCAGGAAGTCCGCCGCCCGGTCCGCCGCGCCGGAGCGCACCAGGACGGCCAGGAAGAGCAGGAGCGCGGCGGGGAGCGCGGGGCGCAGCGGGCGCCGGCGGGTGCGCGGAACTGACGCGGGCATCGGGCCTCCACGGAATTCGAGCGGAAGAATGCGTAACGCCCCGGAAAGGGCGGGGAATTGCCGTACGTTCCGGCGGCGATGTGTGCGGCAGCATCGCGGACGCGTCCGGGGCCTTCCGGACCTTTAGCGCGCTGTGACAAATTCCTGCACCGGCATCGCCGTCGCCGTTCCGGGTGCGGATGATGCCGACTCAGGCACTGACCCTCAGGCACAACGGCCGTATCCCAGCCGCTCCCCAACGGCAGGAACGAGGTAGCGATGTGTGATCTCCTGAACCGCATCTGGTCACGCCCCCGAGGTGAGTGGACCCGGGTTCTGCGAAAGGAACTCCCGTCGCTCGCCGAGAACATGGTCGAAGAGCTGCGGATCGCCTTTCCCGCCTTTTCCGCATTGCTCGGTGAGGCACCGGAGAAAGAGGCGGAATGGGCCATGGAACAGGCCCTGCTGACCTCGCTCGGTTACCAGGAGCGGACGGAGTGCGCCCGCCGCCCCGCCGAACTGGTCGTCACTCCCATGCCGGTCTCCCGCGCCCGTAAGGTCCTCTTCGCCGCGCTCGCCGGGCAGCGCCCGCTCTCCGCCGCCGCCCTCGCCGAACCGGCCCGATGCGCGGGCTGGCCCGTACCGGACGCCCTCCAGGCCGTCGCCCTCGGCTCCGCCGCCGAGGCGCCCCAGCTGGCCGCCGCCCTGGGCGACGCGCTCGTCGGCACCGTCGAGGGGGACACCTGCCTCTTCGTGCCGGACCCCGGCACGCAGACCAGGGCCCGGCTGGAGGCCGCGCTCAAGGGCCGCCCGGCGGCGGTCGGCCACACCGTGCCGGCGGGCGACGCGGCGTCCTCGCTGCGCTGGGCCCGCGCACTGCTCGCCTTCGGACCGGCGCGCGGCGGGCCCGACGTGCGCCCGGTCTTCGTCGACGACCACCTCTCGGCACTGCTGCTCCTCCAGGACGAGTCGCTGACCAGGGCGCTGGCCGCGCGCCGGCTCGGCCCGCTGGACGAGCTGACGCCCCGGCAGAGCGAGCGCCTGGAGGTCACGCTGTTGGCCTGGCTGGAGGGCGGGGGCGCGCCGGAGGCGGCGAAGGTGCTCCAGGTGCACCCGCAGACCGTGCGGTACCGGCTGCGGCAGATCGAGAAGCTCTTCGGACCCGAGCTGCGGGATCCGCGCAGCCGCTTCGAGCTGGAGATGGCGCTGCGCAGCCGGCGGCTGCTGGCCCACGTACGGCGGTACCGCTCCCGGTCCGGGCGCCGGGCCCGGCCGGTGACTTCCGGCATCCGCCCGCTGGGCGTCGCCAGGGAGGCGCGGGTGAACGGCCTCTGAGCGCGGCTGCGGCCCCGGACCACACCTGGTCCGGGGCCGCAGCGCCGCCTCAGCCGCAGTCGCGGCCGCTGTTGATGCAGTCGACGGCCTCGTTCATCAGCTGCTCCGGCATGACGTTGATGAAGTCGCCGTGGTCGGTGACCGGCTTGTGCAGCTGCTCGGGGAAGCTGTCCACCGCGAACTGCTCACCCGCCGGCACGTCGTAGGTGATCTTCTCCTGGAGCTGCGGGATGGCGCGGAAACCGGCCGGGCAGGAGCCGTCCTCCTGGGCGAACGCCACGTGCGTACGGTGGTTGGCGCTGTCGGTGTTCTGCCCGTCCCAGCAGCTCTGGAAGTTGAAGGTACGGACGACGTCCGCGCCGTCCGGGCAGATCGGGTACTTGTCCTTCAGCTGCCGGTCCTCGAAGCCCACGCAGCTCCAGGAGGCGTTGGCGTTGGCCGGGCCGTTGGTGAACGCCTTGGCGTCGCCGGTGATGATGCGCAGGAAGCGCGGCATCGCGGTCACGTCACCGGCCTGGCTGCCGCTGAAGGTGAGCTGGACGTCGGACGGGGTGAGGACCGAGCCCACGTTGCCGTCGTGGCCCGCGCCCGGCTTGTGCTCCGAAGTGCCGTCAAGGACGCGCAGCACCGGCCAGTAGTACGTGGACAGGTCGCCGTTGCCGCAGGTGGTGCCGGACGCGGCCAGGCTCTCATCGGTGGAGAAGGCGTCGGTGGACTCGTTGCCGACGTAGTCGTGGGTGTGGTGCGCGCCGTTGCTGACGCCCGGCGTCACGATGACGTTGTCCGAGTTGAAGTGGCCCTCCTGGTTGGTGCCGCACTCGGAGACGAAGGTGCCGGTGGAGGCGCCGTCGCCCTGCGGCGGCTGCTGGGCGTTGGGCTGGACGGACAGGATGTCGGCGAAGTCGTCGGGGGAGGGACCGCCGGGCGGCAGCTTCGCGTCGCCGTCCTGGCCTTGCTGCGCCCCGTCCCCTTGGCCTTGCTGTGCGCCGTCCTGCCCCTGCTGCGCGTCCTCCTGTCCTTGCTGCTGCTCTTGCCCCTGCTCTTGTTGCGCGTCGCCCTCGCCCTGCTGCTCGCCCACCGATATGGACTGCCCCGTGGGCTTCACCTTGCAGGCGCTCATGTTCAGCAGGGCGTCGGGGCGGGGCGCCGACCGGCCGATGGCGTCGGCCATCGTCCCGATCGTCTTCTCGCGCTGCTGCTGCAGCTGCTGGAGCACCGCGTCCGTACCGCCGCCGCGCCCGCCCGCCGTCATCTTCTCGTACGCCGCCGCCACCTGGCGGTCCAGCGCGGCGAGCCCGCGGGAGACCGGCAGTTGCGCACCGCGCGGCACCTGGCGCAGCCGGTCGCCGACGTCCGGACAGGACACGGTCGAGGCCACGGCCGCCGTTCCGCCGCGCTGCGCGGGTCCGTCCTCGTCCGCGCCGTCGGCCGAGGCGCCGGCGGCGATCAGCGCGGTCCCGCCGCCGCCGAGCAGTAACGCGGCGGCCGCGGCCACCAGCCGGGTGGTCAGGCGCGAGCGTTTATGGGCCTGTGGAGTCATGCGATCACTTCACTTCGTGGGGAGTAGTGGGAAGTGGTGGGGAAAGTGGGATGAGGGTGCGGCCGGGTGTTCGGGGAAACGTACGGCTGCCGGGACCGGGCCGCCGCCAGGTTGCCGAAGTCGACCAGGCCGGTACCTTCCAGGACCGTGATGTGGTCCAGGACGACCGCATTCGTACGAGTGGCCAGTCGCCGCACCATCGCGTTGCGGCTCTGCGCCCGGACGAGCGCGACGAGTCCGAAGACCTTGCCGTGCGCGCGGCGCAGCAGCTGGGCGAAGCGCCGGTCGAATTCCTGGCCGCGGGCGGAGTCCAGCTGCCCGAGCCAGCCCTGCTGCTGCGGGGTGGGCTCGTCCGGCAGCGGTACGCCCAGGTCACGGGCTGTCTGTACGGACAGCCGGTCCAGTTCGGTGTGACCGGCCACGAGGTGGTCGCCCGCGGTCCGTACGGCCTTGCGCGTGCCGCGTTCCCGCGCCTGGCGGCCCGCGGGCAGCTCCCACAGCCCGGCGAGCCGTACCTTGCGCACGAAGTCCCGGTCCATGGGGGTGAGCAGGCCGTACGGGGTGCGGACGGTGCCGCCGCCGTCGTCCTCCCAGCCGGCGGCCGCGGCGGCCGTCGAGGTGTTCTGGCCGAAGAGCTGGACGGGCAGCAGCAGTGCGACGAGCGTGGCCACGAGGGCGGCGACGACCATCCCGGTGGCGAGCGCCCGCGCGGGGACGAGGGGTGAGCGGCTGGCGAGGGGGCGCACACGGAACCTCCCGGTCGGTCCGGCGGGGACGACTGGGACGCTAGGC
This sequence comes from Streptomyces purpurogeneiscleroticus, assembly GCF_020024005.1. Lineage (NCBI taxonomy): Bacteria > Bacillati > Actinomycetota > Actinomycetes > Kitasatosporales > Streptomycetaceae > Streptomyces > Streptomyces purpurogeneiscleroticus. Next base: position 16,316 of record NZ_NHSG01000247.1, on the reverse strand, counting down.
CGGTGCCGGGCGGCGGAACGCGGGCTTCGCGTGCCTGGACAAGAAAACGCCGGGGCGGCGCGTGCGCTGCTACGGTGCGGCGCTCAGCCCCGCGTAGGGCGCTCAGCCCTGCGTACGACGCGCCGTTCGGCCCGTGTACCGCGCTCCGTTCAGCCCGCGTACAGCGCGTCGATCTCCGCCGCGTACGCCCGCTCGATCGCCGCCCGGCGCAGCTTCAGCGAGGGCGTCAGCAGGCCGTCGGCGACGCTGAACTCGCCGGGCAGGATGCGGAAGGCGCGGATGGACTCGGCGCGCGAGACCGAGGCGTTGGCGACCGCGACCGCCCGCTGCACCGCCGCCCGGACGCCTTCCTCCGGCGGGTCGCCGGGGCGCGCGTCCTCCAGTCCGCCGCGGTAGCGCCGCCAGTGCGCCAGCGCCTCGGGGTCCAGGGTGATCAGCGCCGCGACGTAGGGCCGGTTGTCGCCGACCACCAGGCACTGCGAGACCAGCGGGTGGGCGCGTACCCGCTCCTCCAGGCCGAGCGGGGCGACGCTCTTGCCGCCGCTGGTGATGATGATGTCCTTCTTGCGGCCGGTGATGACGAGGTAGCCGTCCTCGTCCAGGTGTCCCAGGTCGCCGGTGGCGAACCAGCCGTCGTGCGGCGAGGTCCCGTGCTCGTCGACGTACCCGGCGAAGACCACGTCGCCGCGCACCCACACCTCGCCGTCCTGGGCGATCCGCACCGCACAGCCGGGCAGCGGCCGCCCGACCGTGCCGAACCGCACCCGCCCCGGCGGGCAGGCGGTGACCGCGCCGCTCGTCTCGCTGAGGCCGTACCCGTCGTAGACGGTCAGGCCGGCCCCGGCGAAGATCCGCCCGAGGTCGGCGCGGAGCGGCGAGCCGCCCGAGACGGCGTTGCGCACCCGCCCGCCCAGCACCCCGCGGATGCGCCCGTACACCAGCCGCTCGTACAGCGCGTGCCGGGCGCGCAGGGCCGGGCTCGGGCCGTGGCCGTGGCCCTGCTCGCGGCGCTCGACGGCGCGCGCGTACCGCAGCGCGGTGGCCGTCGCGACGTCGAACATCCGCAGCCGGCCGGCCTCTTCGGCGGCCCGGCGCGCGCTGTCGTAGATCTTCTCGAAGACGTACGGGACGCCGAAGAGGAAGGTGGGCCGGAAGGACGCGAGCGCGGGCAGCAGCGCCTGCGGGGTCAGCTCGGGTTCGTGGCCGAGCAGGATGCCGCCGCGCAGACAGGCGACCTGGACCATCAGCCCGTAACTGTGCGCCAGCGGCAGGAACGCGAGGATCGACGGCTGGGTGCCGGGCGGCCCGGTGAGCCGGCCCCAGCCCGCCAGCAGCGTGTCGCACTCGGCGGCGAGGTTGCCATGGGTGATCACGCAGCCGCGCGGCCGTCCGGTGGTGCCGGAGGTCTGGATGACCGCCGCGGTGTCCCGCGGGGTGACGGCCCGGCGCAGCCGGTGCACCTCGGCGTCGGGCAGCTGTCCGCCGAGCCCGCTGAGCAGGCCGACGCAGTCCTGGTCCAGCTGCCAGACGCGGCGCAGCCGGCGGTCGGCGCCGCAGGCCGCCGCCACGGTCATGGCGTGCTGCTCGTGCTCGATGACGATGGTGTCGGCCCCGGTCGCGGCCAGCAGCGCGCGCAACTGTTCGGTGGAGGCGGTGGGGTAGACGGGGACGAGGTGCGCGCCGATCGACCAGACCGCGTAGCTGAAGAGCGTCCACTCGTACCGGGTCCTGGACATCACCGCGACCCGGTCGCCGGGCCGCAGGCCGTCCGCGAGCAGCCCCTTGGCCAGCGCCAGTACCTCGGCGCGGAAGGCGGCGGCGGACACGTGGTGCCAGCGGCCGGGGTCCGCGGGGTCCCGGCGGGCGAGCTGGGCGAGCGCGGGCACCCGGTCGGCCAGGTCGTGGACGGTGTCGGCGAGGCCGCCGGTACGTGCCGCGGTCACCAGGGCGGGCGTGCTGACGTCGCGCACCACACCTCCCTCGTCCGCCCCGCCGTACGACCGGGGTGGACGCAAGTTACCCGCTGGTGGCCCTACTGCACAGATCTCTGGTTACTCTTGAGCGGAAGAGGACAAAACCGAGCGGAAATGATCCCGAACGGGAATGATCCCGAACGGGAAGAGCCGGGCCGGGAGAGGAGAGCGCGTATGCGGCGCATCGCCGATGCCTGGCGGCTGTACGTCGGCGCGCTCCTGTTCCTCCTGGCCGGTGTGCTGCTCACGCAGAGCGGCCTGACCTCGGCCCTGACCGCCGCCGCGACCACCGCGGCCGTCCTCCTCCTCAGCCGCGCGGTGCTCGTCGCCACGCTGGCCGGACCCGCCCCGCCGGGCCGGATCCGCACCGCCATCCGGGACCGGGAACGCCGTACGGCCTTCCTGCCCCAGCGCGATCCCGACGCCGCGGGCCGCCCGCGGCCCAGGGCACCCGGCCGCCGTCTCCCGACGGCCGCGTAGACGCGCAGGCGCGCGCTCTTCTTCTCCGCGTACGGCCCTGCCACGCGGCTCGTCACACCGAATTCAGCATTGCCATTTCCGGTACTGACGAGACCCCCGGAGGGCTCACCATGTCCGTCTTCGCCCCGCTCGGCGCCGCGCTCGGCCACCTCGCCGACGCCCTCTCCCCGGTGTTCGGTGCCTCGGCGACCGCCGCCGCCATCATCGTCTGCACCCTGGCCGTACGGGCCGCGCTGCACCCCCTCGCCCGCGCCGCCGTCCGCGGCGAGAAGTCCCGCACCGCGCTCGCCCCGCAGATGGCCGAAATACGCCGGAAGTACGCGAAGGATCCCGAGCGCATGCAGCGCGAGGTGACCGACCTCTACCGGAAGGCGGGCGCCTCGCCGCTGGCCGGCTGCCTCCCGACGCTCCTGCAACTCCCCGTCTTCTTCCTCATGTACCACCTCTTCACCTCTCCCAGCTCCGGGCTGCTGGGCGAGCGGCTGCTGGACGCGCCGCTCGGCGGCCGCTGGGTGGACGCGCTCGCCGACGGCGGCCCGTTCGGCGCGCACGGGCTGGTGTACCTGGCCCTCTTCGTGATCGTCGCGGCCGTGGCGACGGTGAACTACCGGCGGGCCCGTAAGGCCACCGCGGCCGCACCGGCCGGGGTCGGCGGTGAAGCAGTACCCGGCATGGCCGCCGTGACGAAGTTCGCGCCCCTTCTCTCCTTCGGCACGCTCCTCACGATCGCCGTCGTACCGCTGGCCGCCGCCCTGTACGTCGTGACCAGTACGGCGTGGACGGTCTGCGAACGCGGCCTGCTGATGCGGGACCGCGAGCCCGCCGCCGGCCTCGCGCCCGCTACCGCCGAGTAAAGGTCCAGTACGTGAACGGGGTCTTGCGGGCGGGACTCCGTTCTTGGAGGATCGGCCAAATCGCTCGATGGCCGCACTCCATCGGCCGGCCCGGGAGATCCCTCTCCCGGGCCGACCCTTCGCATACGACCACGGGAGTTGTACTGATGAAGCTGCTGCGTGTCGGACCGGTGGGGGCGGAACGCCCGGCGCTGCTGGACGAGTCGGGAACCCTGCGTGATCTGTCGGGCATCGTGCCGGACATCGACGGAGCGCTGCTCGCGGACGAGACGGCGCTGGACCGCGTCCGTACGGCAGCGGCGGCCGGTGACCTGCCGGCACTGGACGCCGCCGGGCTGCGCACGGGCGCGCCGCTCGCCCGCATCGGCAAGGTCGTGTGCATCGGGCTGAACTACCACGACCACGCCCGGGAGACCGGCGCGCCGATCCCGGCCGAGCCGATCGTCTTCATGAAGGCCGCGGACACCGTCGTCGGCCCGGACGACACCGTGCTCGTCCCGCGCGGCAGCGTGAAGACCGACTGGGAGGTCGAACTGGCCGTCGTCATCGGCCGCACGGCCCGCTACCTGGAGACCGACGAGCAGGCGCTCGCCGCCGTCGCGGGCTACACCATCGCCCACGACGTCTCCGAGCGGGAGTTCCAGATCGAGCGCGGCGGCCAGTGGGACAAGGGCAAGAACTGCGAGACGTTCAACCCGCTGGGCCCCTGGCTGGTCACCGCCGACGAGGTCCCCGCCCCGCAGGCACTCGGCCTGCGCCTCTGGGTGAACGGCGAACTGAAGCAGGACGGCACGACGGCCGAGCAGATCTTCCCGGTCGCCGAAGTCGTCCGTTACCTCAGCCAGTTCATGACCCTCTACCCCGGCGACATCATCAACACCGGCACCCCGGCCGGCGTCGCCATGGGCCACCCCGAGCCCAAGCCGTACCTCCGCGCCGGCGACGTGGTCGAACTCGAAATCGACGGCCTGGGCCGCCAGCGCCAGGAGTTGAAGGACGCGTGACGGACGGGGTGGCTCTCAGCCCTTCGGGATGAGGGCCACCCAGACCGGGCCGGGGGCGAAGGGGAGGGAGTGGCCCTCGGGGGTGGTGAAGGTGGTGCCGTTGTCCGCCGTGCCGCGGGACCACTCGGCCTGGTACTTCTTGCCGTCGCGGAGGATCAGGGCGTCGCCCGAGCCGACGGTCTCGGTGTACGGGGTGACGCTGCCCCACTTGTCGTGGAGGCGGGAGGAGCGCACGGTCACGTACTGGACCACGACCGTGGCGACGCCCAGCTGTCCGGCTCCGGTGGTGCGGAAGGGCGTGCCGTCCATGGCGACCAGCCAGCGGTCACGGCTCTCGGACCAGGTGAAGGAGAAGCGGGCCGCCGGGTAGCGGACCTCCTGCTGTGTCGTTCTGGTGCCGCCCTTCGCGGGGGCGGCGCCGAAGCGGAAACCGATGTCGGCGGGGGCCGAGGCGTCCGGGGCCGCTTCCAGGGCGCGGGCCGGGCGCAGATACAGGTTGTGCGGTGCGGCGCGGTCCGTGCTGCGGACGTACGCGTCGGGGGCCTTGCCCGGTGGCAGGGCGGTGATCGGGGCCGACTCCAGTGTGGGGCGCAGCTTCGCCTGCGCGCCGGAGTAGGCCAGCGCCGGGTGGCCGAACTGGCGGAGCAGTTCGAGGTCGGACTCGCGGGCGCTGCGGACCGGGCCGACGAGGTCCGGGAGGCGGGACGCGAAGACGGCCAGTATCCGGGACAGGCCGGCCTCCACCTCTTCGGTGTAGAGGATGTCGGCGTCCTCCAGGCCGGTCTGCGGGCGGGCCGCGGCGACATTGTCGATTTTGACGGCCAGTACCTTGTCGCCCGCGCCGTCCTTGCCGGTGAACGGCGACTTCCCGTCCTCGCCCGTCTGACAGCCCGCCACCAGCGGCGACAGTCCCGCGGCCAGGCCCGCCGCCAGCACGGTCCGCCGCGATGATCCGGTCCAGCCCGTCCGCCCGCCCGTCCACGCCATGGGGGTACCGCCTCTCTCTCGCCGGTTCCCCCACAGCTTTCCCGGTGCGGCGCGCGGGCGCACGGATTCCGTCAGGCGGGGCGCAGAAACCGCTCCAACGCCTCGACGACGAGCGCGTGGTCGTCGGCCTGCGCGAGCCCGGAGACGGCCACCGCGCCGATGACCCCGGTACCGCGGAGGCGGAGGGGGAACGCCCCTCCGTGCGCGGCATAGGTGTCCGGGTCCAGCCGGGAGGAGTCCTCGAAGGTCCGGCCCTTGGCGCGGAAGCGGGCGCCGACCAGGAAGGACGCCTCGCCGTACCGCTCGACGACCCGGCACTTGCGGTCCAGCCAGGCGTCGTTGTCGGCGCTGGTGCCGGGCAGCGCGTAGTGGAAGAGGCGCTGGGCGCCGCGCCGGATGCTGATCGTCACGGCAGCGTCCCGCTCGCGCGCCAGCCCGACGAGGAGGGTGCCCAGCTCCCAGGCGTCCTCGTTGCTGAAGCGGTCGAGGACCAGGCGGCGCTCGTGCTCTTCGAGAGTGGTGATGTCGTCGGCGGCGGTCATCGGGTGGCCTCGATCCGGACCGTGCGGCCCTCGGCGGCCGAGAGCTTGGCGGCCTCCAGGACGCGCAGCGCGGCGGCCGCCTCCAGGGCGGTGACCGGCGGCTCGCCCCCCGTACGCAGCGCTTCGGCGACCGCGGCGTAGTACGCGGGGTAGTCGCCGGGCAGCGTCGGGACGGGCTCGCCGCCGCCGGTCTGCGGGGACTCACCGGCACCGAGGCGGCCCCAGGCGGACTCCGGCTCCACGCCCCATTCGGCGTCCGGAGCGCCGGGCCGGCGGCCCTCGCGCAGCGCCGCCTCCTGCGGATCCAGGCCGTACTTCACATAACCGGCCTCGCTGCCGAGCACCCTGAAGCGCGGGCCGAGCTGGGCCGTGGTGGCGCTGACCCACAGGTGGGAGCGGACGCCGCTCTGATGCGTGATCGCGAGGAAGGTGTCGTCGTCGGCCTCGGCGCCGGGGCGGCGCACGTCGGACTCCGCGTACACCGAGACGGCCGGGCCGAAGAGGGTGAGGGCCTGGTCGGCGACGTGGCTGCCCAGGTCGTACAGCAGCCCGCCGATCTCGGCCGGGTCGCCGGACTCGCGCCAGCCGCCCTTGGGCTTGGGCCGCCACCGCTCGAACCGCGACTCGAAGCGCCACACCTCGCCGAGCGCGCCCTCCTCGACCAGCTTGCGCAGGGTCAGGAAGTCGTTGTCCCAGCGGCGGTTCTGGAAGACGGAGAGGAGCAGCCCGCGGTCCTCCGCCAGGGCGGCCAGCTGCTCGGCCTCGGCGGCGGTCCCGGCCAGCGGCTTGTCGACGACGACCGGGAGGCCCGCCTCCAGGGCGGCGGTGGCGAGCGGGACGTGGGTCTTGTTCGGGGAGGCCAGGACGATCAGGTCCAGCTCGCCCGCGCGCGCCAGCACCTCGTCCGGGGTGGCGACCGTACGCACCTGGGGGTGCTCGGCGCGGGCCTGCGCCTGGCGGTCGGGGCTGGAGGTGGAGACCGTGTCGAGGACCAGTCCCTCGGTCGCGGCGATCATCGGGGCGTGGAAGACGGAGCCGGCCAGGCCGTAACCGATGAGGCCGACGCGCAGGGGGCTGCCGGGGAGTGCGGTACCGGGGGAGTCGCTCGGGCTGCTCATACCTTCCACTTAAGCAACGCTGTTGCCAAAGTGCAAGCGGTCCGCACAATGGAGGGGTGACCAGCGAAAACCCTCCCCCCTCCGACCTGGCCGAGCGTGCGCTCGGCGGCGCCAACCTCCCCCTGCTGCGCGGGCACAACGCGGCCGTGCTGCTCGGGCTGCTGCGTGCGGCGGGGGAGGGCGGGGTGAGCCGGCTGGAGCTGGCCGAGCGCAGCGGGCTGACCCCGCAGGCGGTCAGCAAGATCACGGCACGGCTGCGGGAGGCCGGGCTCGCCACCGAGGCCGGGCGGCGCGCGTCCACGGGCGGCAAGCCCCGTACGGTCCTGCGGCTGGTCCCCGGTGCCCGGTACGCGATCGGGCTGCACCTGGACCGCGACGAGAGCATCGCGGTCCTCGCCGACCTGGCGGGCGAGCCGGTCGCGGTCCGCCGCGCGCCGCTGGACCTGGGTGCGGCCGCGGACGAGGTGCTGGCCGCGGCTGCCGCCCAGGTCGCCGAGGTGCGCGCCGCTGCCCCCGGGGCGCAGGTGATCGGTGCCGGCGTGGCCTGCCCCGGCCCGCTGGACCACCGTACGGGCGTACTGCACCGGGTCACCGGCCTCCCGCAGTGGGACGGCTACCCGCTGCGTGCCGCGCTCACCGAGCGGCTCGGCCTGCCCGTGGTCCTGGACAAGGACACCAACGCGGCGGCGCACGGACTGGCCCAGCAGGCGGAGGGCGCCGAGTCGTTCGGCTATCTGCACCTGGGGACGGGGCTGGGCGCGGGGCTGGTGCTCGGCGGCGCGGTGCACCGGGGGGCGCGCACCGGCGCGGGGGAGTTCGGGCACCAGGTGGTGCAGCTGGACGGGCCGCGGTGCGGCTGCGGCAAGCGCGGCTGTATCGAGGCGCTGTGCCTGGCCGCGGTCGCGGCGGGCGAACCGGCGGAGGCGGCGCGGGTGCTCGGCGTGGGTGCCGCCAACCTTGTCGAGCTGCTCGACGTGGACCGGGTGCTGCTGGGCGGGCGTACGGTACTGGCCGACCCCGATACCTACGTGAGCGGGGTCGCGGCCTCGCTGGACGGGCAACTGCGCGCGCACGGTGCCTCCGGGGCCCGTACCGTACCGGTCGAGCCCGCTCCCGGTGGCGCGCGGATGGTCGCCCTCGGCGCGGCCCATCTGGTGCTGGCCACGCTCTTCGCCTCTCCCCGCGGGGGGTTGGGGCGCGCGCGGGCCTGACCAGGGGCGCAGGCTCCGCCCATGCGAGGATCGGCCGGTGGACTACCCGAACGAGCAGGCGCCCGGCGCGCCGATCAGGGCCGGCATCCCCGAGCACGGCCGCATCCCCAAGTACTACGCGGCGAAGGTCCGGATCGCCGAGCTGCTGGACGAGCTCGGCGAGGGGGAGACACTGCCGACCGAGCGCGATCTCGCGCTGCGGTTCGAGGTCTCGCGCGAGACGCTGCGGCAGGCGCTGCGCGAGCTGGTCCTCGAAGGCCGCATCCGCCGCCTCGGCCGCGGCACGGTCGTCGCCGGGCCCAAGCTTGAACAGCCGCTTGCGCTGGCGAGTTACACGGAAGGGGTACGGAAGCAGGGGCGCCTCCCGGGCCGTCACCTCATCGGCCTGGACCGCTTCCCGTGCAATGCGGCGCTCGCCGCGGATCTCGGGCTGGTGGCTGGTGAGCCGGTGTGGCACATGGAGCGGGTGTTGCTCGCGGATGACGAGCGGGTGGGGCTGGAGAGTACGTACGTGGCCGTGGAGCGGGTGCCGCGGCTGGATGTCGACTTCGAGCCGGACTCCTCCTTCTACGCGTATCTGCACGAGCGGCTCGGAATAGGGTTCGGCGACGCGGATGAGCGGCTGGAGACGGTACTGGCCACGCCGCGGGAGGCGCTGCTGATCGGGACGCCGGGGGCGCTGCCGATGCTGCTGATCCACCGAATCTCGCGGGATACGGCAGGGCGTCCCCTGGAGCGGGTGCGGACGCTGTTCCGCGGGGACCGGTTCTCCTTCACGACGCGTCTCGGCGGCGCCCCGTAAGGGGCGCGGGGAACTGCGCGAGCAACCACCGCGGTGGGGCGGCCGGCCACCGGCCAGTACCCCTGCGGCGAGGGCCGTCGTTCCTCTAAGGTCACGAGAAGATAACGGGTCTAGGCCAAGGTTGATGGCCCGTTAACCGGCTCGTCGCCGCGCGGACCGTAGCCGGTCACCCGGCGCGACGAGCGTCACCGGCATGCGAGTCATAGTTGTCGGAGCCGGCGTGCTGGGGACCATGCACGCCTGGCATGCAGTCGAACGCGGCCACGAGGTCGTCCACATCGAGCGGGAGGCCGAGGCCCGCGGCGCCTCCGTACGCAATTTCGGCCAGATCTGGGTCAGCGGCCGCGCGGGCGGCGAGGAGCTGGACACCGCGCTGCGCGCCCGCGAGCTGTGGGAGGGGATCGGCGCCCGGGTGCCGGGCCTCGGCTTCCGTGCCATCGGCTCGCTGACCGTCGTGAAGAACGAGGCCGAGCGGGCCGTCGCCGAGGCCGCCACCCGCCGCCCGGACGCCGCGGCCCGCGGGTACAAGCTGCTGGACGCGGAGGAGGCCCGCGGGATCAACCCCGCGCTGCGCGGCGACTTCCTCGGCGCCCTGTGGTGCGAGCGCGACGCCGCCGTCGAACCCCGCGTCGCCCAGCGGGAGCTGAAGCAGGCGCTGCTCGCCTCCGGCCGCTACACCTACCTCGGCGGGCGCGAGGTCCGTGACGTGGTGGGTGAGGCCGCCGTACGGGACGACCACGGCGACATCCACCGCGGCGACGCCGTCGTGCTGTGCACCGGCGCCTGGCTGAGCGGCCTGGTCCGCGAGCTGGTACCGGACCTGCCCGTCCGCCGCGTACGGCTGCAGATGATGCAGACCGACCCGCTCGGCGAGCCGCTGACCACCTCCGTCGCCGACGCGGACAGCTTCCGCTACTACCCGGCGTACGGCAGCGACGCGCTGGACGCGCTGAACGCCACGCAGGCGCAGGCGCCCACCGCCGCCGCGCACAAGATGCAGCTCCTGATGGTCCAGCGCGCGGACGGCGGGCTGACCATCGGCGACACGCACGAGTACGAGACGCCGTTCGCCTTCGACACCGTCGAGGAGCCCTACGAGCACCTCACCGGCGTCGTCGAGTCGATCCTCGGCCGCCCGCTGCCGCGCATCCGGCACCGCTGGGCCGGGGTGTACGCGCAGTGCACGGACACCGGCCGGGTCGTGCACCGGGAACAGGCGAGCGACGGCGTGTGGCTGGTCACCGGCCCCGGCGGGCGTGGCATGACCTGCTCCCCGGCGATCGCCGAGAAGACCGCGAACGAACTGGGATGGTGAGCGAATTGACGAAGAACGACACCCCGAAGAACGACATCGAACTGATCGTCCTCGACATGGCCGGCACCACCGTCGCCGACGGCGGACTGGTCGAGCAGGCATTCGACGCGGCCGCACGGCACCTCGGCGTCGAGCCGGGCACCCCCGACCACGCCGAGAAGCTCGCCTACGTGCGCGCCACCATGGGCGAGTCGAAGATCTCCGTCTTCCGGCACCTCTTCGGCGACGAGGAGAAGGCGCAGGCCGCCAACGCCCGCTTCGAGGAGGCGTACGGCGAGCTGGTCGACGGCGGGCTGATCGCGCCCGTGCCCGGCGCCCGCGAAGCCATCGAGGCGCTGCAGGCCGCGGGGATCACCGTCGTCCTCAGCACCGGCTTCGCCCGCGTCACCCAGGACGCGATCCTCGCCGCGCTGGGCTGGCAGGACATCGTCCCGCTCACCCTCTGCCCGGCCGACGCGGGCGGCCGCGGCCGCCCCTACCCCGACATGGTCCTCGCCGCCCTGCTCCGTACCGGCGCCACCGACGCCGTACAGAAGATCGCGATCGCCGGCGACACCTCGTACGACATGCTCTCCGGCCGCCGGGCCGGCGCCTCGGTCGTCGCCGGGGTGCTCACCGGCGCCCACGACAAGGACCAGCTGGAGGCCGCGGGCGCCACCCATGTCCTCGGCTCGGTCGCCGAACTGCCCGCCCTGCTGGGAGTGGTACGCGATGACCGCCCTGCCTGACACGGCCGCGGCCCCGGTGGCCGGGAGGACCGCCTCCGGCATCCGCTTCGAGAACGTCTCCGTCGCGTACGGCACGCACACCGTGCTGGACGGGCTCGACCTGACCGTCGAGCCGGGCGAGGTGATGGCCCTGCTCGGGCCTTCCGGGTCCGGCAAGACCACCGCGCTGCGGGCCGTCGCCGGGTTCGTGACGCCGGCCTCCGGGCGGGTGCTGATCGGCGGCCGGGACGTCACCGGCCTGCCGCCCTACAAGCGCGGCATCGGCATGGTCGTACAGAGTTACGCCCTCTTCCCGCACATGCGCGTCGCCGACAACGTGGCCTTCGGGCTCAAGGCCCAGAAGGTGCCGCGTGCCGAGATCGACGGCCGCGTCACCGAGGCGCTGGAGCTGACCGGCATGGCTGGGTACGCCCGGCGCTACCCGCGCGAGCTCTCCGGCGGCCAGCAGCAGCGCGTCGCCATCGCCCGCGCGCTGGCCATCCGGCCCGGCGTGCTCCTCCTGGACGAGCCGCTGTCCGCGCTGGACGCGCAGCTGCGCTCCGGGATGCTCGCCGAGCTGGCGCGCCTCCACCGCGAACTGCCCGACGTCTCGATCCTGTACGTCACCCACGACCAGGTCGAGGCGCTCACCCTCGCCGACCGGATCGCGGTCATGGACCGGGCGCGGCTGCGCGACTGCGGTACGCCGCGCGAGCTGTACCGGGCGCCGCGCACCGAGTTCACCGCCTCCTTCGTCGGCAACGCCAACCTGCTGCCGGTGACGGCCGGTGCGGGCGACGGGACCGTGATCTTCGCCGGTACGGAGCTGGCGGTGCGCGGCACGGAGGGCGCGGCGTCCGGCGCGGAGGCCACCCTCTGCGTACGGCCGCACCTGGTCGGGCTGGGGGAGGGGCCGAACGCGCTGCGCGGCCGGCTCGCCGAACTCCAGTGGCGCGGCGCCACCCACCGGCTGTACGTGGAGGTCGCGGGCCACCGCGTCATGGCCGATGTGCGCGAGCTGCGCGACACCCCGGCCGTCGGTGACGAGGTGACGCTGCACTTCGCGCCCGAGGACGCGGTGCTGATACCGGTGGGGGCGGGTACCGATGGCTAGCCTCACCCAGCGGGCGCGCTTCGGCGCCCCAGCCCGGACGCGGGTCCGCGCGCTGCCGCGCGGCCTGTGGGCCCTGCCGCCCGTCGCCGCCCTCGCGCTGGTCTTCCTCTACCCGCTCGTGCTGCTGGTCCGGCAGTCGTTCACGCCGGACGAGGGCGGGCCGATGACCGCCGCGTACAGCGAGGTGCTGGCCGAGGCGTCCTTCCAGGACGCGCTGGTCAACACCGTGCTGATCGCGGCCGGGGCCACCGCCGGCTGTCTGGTGCTCGGCTTCGCCCTCGCCCTGGTCGTCGCCTTCGTGCCGTTCCCCGGCGCCCGCGCGCTCGGCCGGTTCATCGACATCTTCCTGGCCTTCCCGTCCTTCCTGATCACCCTCGCGCTGCTCTTCGTCTACGGCTCGACGGGCGTGGCCAACGGGCTGTGGACCTCGGCGACCGGCGCCGGCAGCGGCCCGTTCGACTTCCTGCAGACGCCCTGGGGAGTGCTGCTGGCGGAGATCACGTACTTCACGCCGTTCGTGATGCGGCCGCTGCTGGCCGCGTTCTCGCAGGTGGAGACCGGGCAGCTGGAGGCAGCCGCGTCGCTCGGCGCACGCCCCTGGCGGATCGTCCGGACGGTGATCCTGCCCGAGGCGCTGCCCTCGCTCGCGGCGGGCGGCGCGCTCGTCCTGGTCCTGTGCCTGAACGAGTTCGGGATCGTGCTCTTCACGGGCGCCAAGGACGTGGTCACGCTGCCGGTCCTCGTCTACACGAAGGCCATCCTCGACGGCGACTACACCGGCGCGTGCGTCGTCGCGGTCGTCAACATCGCGCTGTCCGTGGCGCTGTACGCCGGTTACCGCGCCCTGGTGGCCCGCACCGGACGCGAGGGAGGTGCCCGCCGTGCTCGTGCACAGCAATAAGGCCAGGGCGGTGATCTGGACGGGCTTCCTCCTCCTCTTTCTCCCCCTCTTCGCGCTGCCGTTCGCCGTCATCCTGGCCGCGTCCTTCGCCTCCACCTGGAGCGGCGCACTGCCCTCCGGGCCGACGCTGACGCACTATCAGGACATCGCCCGGGGCGACTCGCTGAACGCGCTGGTCACCAGTCTGCTCACCGCGCTCGCCGCGAGCCTGCTGGCGCTGGCCGCCGGTACCTGGGCGGCGCTCGCCGCGCAGCGCCTCGGCGGCCGGGGCAAGAAGGTCATCGACACCCTCTTCATGCTGCCGGTCGCGGTGCCCTCCGTCGCCGTCGGCCTGTCCCTGCTGGTCGCCTTCTCGCAGCCGCCGCTGCTGCTCAACGGCACCCGGCAGATCGTGATCATCGCCCATACGGTGCTGGTCACCGCGTTCGCGCACCAGTCGGTGAGCGCGGCACTGGACCGGCTGGACCCGGCGTACGAACAGAGCGCCGCGGCGCTCGGCGCCCGCCCGGCCTACGTCCTGTGGCGGGTCAAGCTGCCCCTGCTGCTGCCCTCGCTGACGGCGGCCACCGGGCTGTGCTTCGCGCTCTCCATGGGCGAGCTGAGCGCCACGATGATGATCTATCCGCCCGAATGGCTGCCGCTGCCGGTCCAGATCTTCGCCACCACCGACCGGGGCGCCCTCTTCACCGGCGCCGCCCTCGCGGTGGCGCTGATGGCCGCGACGCTGCTCGTCCTCTTCGGCGTCTCCCGCATCCGTACCAGAGCCTCGTACCGCTGACACGCCCGTCCCAAGGAGCCAGACACTCATGCGCAGTCACCTCAAGCCGATCACCGCTCTCTGTACCGCACTCGCCCTCGGGTCCGTCCTCACCGCCTGCGGCGGCACGGCGGCCGACCCGGACGCCAAGGAAGTCACCGTCTACAGCGCCGACGGCCTCAAGGGCGAGAAGGGCGACGGCTTCTACGACAAGGTCTTCAAGGACTTCGAGAAGAAGACCGGCATCAAGGTCAACTACGTGGAGGCCGGCTCCGGCGCCACTGTCCAGCGGCTCGCCCGCGAGAAGATGAACACCCAGGCCGACGTGGTCGTCACCCTCCCGCCGTTCATCCAGCAGGCCGACGGCAAGGGCCTGCTCCAGAAGTACGAGCCCAAGGGGTACGACAAGGTCGCCGCCGCCGACCGCGACCCCAACGGCAAGTGGACCTCGATCGTCAACAACTACTTCTGCTTCATCTACAACAAGAAGCAGCTCAAGACGCCCCCGGAGAGCTGGCAGGACCTGCTCGACGCCAAGTACAAGAACAAGCTGCAGTACTCCACGCCGGGCGTCGCCGGGGACGGCACCGCCGTCGTCATCAAGGTCATGCACGACCTGGGCGGCACTGATCAGGCCATGGACTACTTCAAGAAGCTCCAGGCCAACAACGTCGGCCCGTCCTCCTCCACCGGCCAGCTCGCGCCCAAGACCGCCAAGGGCGAACTGCTCATCGCCAACGGCGACGTGCAGATGAACTTCGCCAACATGAAGTCCATGCCCGACCAGGGCATCTTCTTCCCGGCGGCCAAGAAGGGCGGCAAGCCCTCCACCTTCGCGCTGCCGTACACCGCCGGCCTGGTGAAGGGCGCCCCGCACACCGAGAACGGCAAGAAGTTCCTGGACTACCTGCTGAGCCCGGAGGTCCAGCAGGAGGTCTCCTCGGTGGGCGGCGGCTTCTCCTCCCGTACGGACGTCAAGGCGACCGACGCCAACGCCGAGGAGCTGGAGAAGATCATGAAGGGCGTCGAGATCTTCGAGCCGGACTGGCAGGACATCGACAAGAACCTCGACACCTACATCGACGCCTGGAAGTCGGCCACCGGCAGCTGACCGCGCACCGCCGGGTCAGACGAGGTCGACCAGGTCCGCGATCGAGTCGACCACGCTGGTCGGCCGGAACGGGTAGCGGTCCAGGTCGCCCTTGCCCGTCAGCCCGGTGAGCACCAGGAACGTCTCCATGCCGGCCTCCAGCCCCGCCAGCACATCGGTGTCCATCCGGTCACCGATCATGGCGGAGGTCTCGGAGTGCGCCCCGATGGTGTTCAGCGCGGTACGCATCATCAAGGGGTTCGGCTTCCCGATGAAGTAAGGGTCCTTGCCGGTCGCCTTCGTGATCAGCGCGGCGACCGAACCGGTGGCCGGCAGGGCGCCCTGGGGGGAGGGCCCGGTGTTGTCGGGGTTGGTCGCGATGAACCGCGCGCCGTCGTTGATCAGCCGGATCGCCTTGGTCAGCGCCTCGAACGAATACGTACGCGTCTCACCCAGGATGACGAAATCCGGGTCCTGGTCGGACAGGACATAACCGGCATCGTGTAGAGCGGTCGTCAGCCCGGCCTCGCCGATCACATAGGCGGTGCCGCCGGGGTGCTGAGTGTCCAGAAACTTCGCGGTGGCGAGCGCCGAGGTCCAGATGTTCTCGACCGGCACCTCCAGCCCGATCCGGCTCAGCCGGACGTGCAGGTCCCGGGCCGTATAGATCGAATTGTTGGTGAGCACCAGGAAGGGGCGACCGGCGTCGCGCAGCTTCTTGATGAAGGCGTCGGCTCCGGGGACGGGGATGCCCTCGTGCATCAGCACGCCATCCATGTCGGTGAGCCAGGATTCGATCGGCTTGCGCTCTGTCATGGCCGCCATGCTATGCACTCCTGCACGCGTGCATCAGGGGTGACAGCAGAGCGTTCCGTCACCCCGGCGGCGCAAGCGACGCCCCGCTCAGGATGCGGACAGCGGCCGCCGGGCGGACCTTCGAAGTATCCGGAGGTTCACCATGCGTCCACCGCGTTTCACCGTCTGCACCTGCACGGCCTTCACCGCCTGCGTGGTCCTCGCCGGCACCGCGCACCCGGCGGGCCGGCTCGACGGGCAGCCCGGGCCGGTCGCCGCCACCGCGGGGGTGACGGCGCGGACCGCCACGCCGCCGCCCGCCGAGTACCGCCCCGTGACCGTGGAACGGCGGCCGGTGGGCGGGATGAACTCGGGCCGGTCGGCGGGCCTGGTGGTGGCCGGCGGCGTGGCCCTCGTCGTGATCGGCCGCATCGTGCACATGCTGCGGAAGCGGGGTGGCGGTGATGCCGAATGAGGGCCTGTCCGTACTGGGCGGACACGGCCGGCTGCTGGCCGGCGTGGCCTGGGCACTGCTGCTCCTCGGGCTGTGGGTGTGGGGCCGCGGACCCGCCGACGGACAGCTCCCGGGCGCCGCCACCACCGGCGACGTCGCCGCGGTGGGCCGCCCCCTCCTCCAGGAACTTCCCCGTGCCCACGCCCCGCTGC
>NZ_NHSG01000246.1:0-7991 GCF_020024005.1 Streptomyces purpurogeneiscleroticus | reverse complement strand
GCCAAGGTGGCCCGGCGGCGGAGGGGCGCGGCGCGGCTGTCACAATGGAGCGGTGCTTGTGAATGTAGGCACAAGCTAAAGGCTGCACCCACCCCACCCGAACGAGGTTCCCGTGGATATCAAGACCGCTTCCGCCCTGCGCCGGCTCCGCCTGGTCTCCGCCCCCGAGGCCGTCTCCTTCCTGCTGCTGCTGATCTGCTCGGTCCTGAAGCGGACCACGGAATTCAACGCGGTGCCGGCGTTGGGCGCGATCCACGGCGTGCTGTTCATCCTGTACGTGATCTTCTGGCTGGACGCCTGGAACCGTACGAAGTGGTCCTTCGGCACCGCCGCGCTCTACTTCATCCTCTCCGTCCTGCCCACCGGCGGCTTCTTCGCCGAGCGGAAGCTGAAGCGCGAGGCCGAGGCGTCGGTCATCGCCGCCCGTGCGCGCAAGGAGAAGGAAGGCGTCGTGGGAGGGGTCAAGGCATGATCGTCGCCTTCTCGGTGAGCCCGCTCGGCGTCGGTGAGGACGTCGGGGAGTACGTCGCCGACGCGGTAAGGGTCGTCCGCGAGTCCGGGCTGCCCAACCGTACGGACGCCATGTTCACCTCCATCGAGGGCGAGTGGGACGAGGTCATGGACGTCGTCAAGCGCGCGGTCGCCGCGGTCGAGGAGCGCGCGGGCCGGGTCTCGCTCGTCCTGAAGGCCGACATCCGGCAGGGCGTGACCGACGGGCTGACCTCGAAGGTCGACACGGTCGAGCGGTACCTCGCGGAGAAGCGGGACTGACGGCAGGAGACCGCGGGCGTGGCCGGTGAAGTACCGTCCGCGCCCGTCTTCTGAGACGGGGCTGACCACCATATGGGCGACGGGTAGGGTCGGATACGTGCCGAAGCCGCTCAGTCTCCCCTTCGATCCCATCGCCCGCGCCGATGAGCTGTGGCAGCGCCGGTGGGGGGCCGTCCCGTCGATGGCGGCGATCACCTCGATCATGCGGGCCCAGCAGATCCTGCTCGGCGAGGTGGACGCCGTGGTCAAGCCGTACGGCCTCACCTTCGCGCGCTACGAAGCCCTGGTGCTGCTGACCTTCTCGCAGGCCGGCGAGTTGCCGATGTCCAAGATCGGCGAACGTCTGATGGTGCATCCCACCTCCGTCACCAACACCGTCGACCGGCTGGTGAAATCCGGCCTGGTGGCCAAGCGCCCGAACCCGAACGACGGGCGTGGCACGCTCGCGTCCATCACGGACAAGGGGCGCGAGGTGTGCGACGCGGCGACCCAGGACCTGATGGCGATGGACTTCGGGCTCGGCGCGTACGACGCGGAGGAGTGCCAGGAGATCTTCGCCCTGCTGCGCCCGCTGCGGGTGGCGGCGGCGGACTTCACGGACGAGTAAGAACCCCGTGAATAAGGGGCGATTAAGCCCTCCGCCGGGCGTGGGGGCGGCGAAGATCGCCCCCGCTCGTACGGTTACGCTCGTGGGCATGAAACGAAGCGTGCTGACCCGCTACCGGTCGATGGCGTACGTGACGGGCGTGCTGCTGGTCCTGCTGACTCTCGGCGTGATCGCCAAGTACCTGCTGCACATCGACGGTGCGGCCGGCTTCACCAGCGTCGTCGGCATCGCCCACGGCTGGCTGTACGTCGTGTACCTGGTCTTCGCCTTCGACATGGGCTCCAAGGCCAAGATGCCGATCGGGAAGCTGCTGTGGGTGCTGGTCGCCGGCACGATCCCCACGGCCGCGTTCTTCGTCGAGCGCAAGGTCTCGCGCGAGCTGGAGCCGCTGATCACGGGCGGCGCGGCCGCGCAGACCGCCAAGGTCTGACGCCCGCATGAGCGAGCCGTACGCCGACCACCACGATCACCCGCTGGTCGCGGCCGCGCGGCGGCTCGCCGCCGACACCCTCGCCCCGGCCGCCGAGCGCGCCGACCGCGAGGGTGTGGATCCGGCCACGATCGCCGCGGTCAAGGCGTCCGGCGTGCTCGGCGCCACCGGCCCGGCCGCGTACGGCGGGGCCGCGGCGCCCGCCCCCGTCGTCCGGGAGATCGTCGAGATCCTCGCCGGGGCCTGCTGCGCCACCTTCTTCGTCCAGGCGCAGCACCACACGCCGGTCGCGCTCCTCGCCGCCGCCCCCGAGGGCTCGCCCGTCCGCGAGCAGCTGCTGCGGCCGCTGTGCGACGGCACGCTGCTGGCCGGTATCGCCTTCTCCCATCTGCGGGCCTTCCCGAAGCTGCCGGTGCGCGTCACCCGTGAGCACTCCGGGTGGCGCTTCGACGGCCGGGTGCCCTGGTACACCGGCTGGGGTCTGAACGACGTCCTGCTGCTCGGCGGCGCCACCGAGGGCGGCGAGGTCGTCTTCGGTGGCGTCGAGGCCCGTGAGCAGCCCGGCCTGCGCGCCACGGAGCCGCTGGAGCTGGCCGCGCTCTCCGGGACCCGCACGGTCGGCCTGGAGCTGGACGGGCTGGTGCTGCCCGACGGGGCGGTGGCCCTCCGGCAGCCGTACGAGGACTGGGCGGCGGCCGACCGGCCGAAGAACACCAACGTCAACCCGGCGGTGCTGGGCGTCACCCGCGCCGCGCTGGACCTCCTGGACGCCTCGGGCGACGAGGCCGCGGCGGGCACCGCCGGCGTGCTCCGCGAGCGGCTGGCGGCCGTCCGCAAGGACGCGTACGCGCTGCTGGACGAGGTGCCGGCGCAGGAGCGCATTCCCGACCGGCTGGCCGCGAAGATGCGCGCGTACGACGTGCTGCGGGCGGCGACCACTGCCGCTGTCGTAGCGGGCGGGGGCCGGTCCGTGGGCCTGGACAGCCCGGCCCAGCGACTGGCCCGTGAGGGCATGTTCCTGCTGGTCCAGGGCCAGACGGCGGACGTCAGGAACGCACATCTGGCGGCCCTGCGCGGCTGATCCCGAGGCCCCGCGAGGCCGTTCCACCGCCGATTCCCATCGACAAGTACTAGGACGTCCAAGTAAATTTGTGGCCATGGACGCTCACGCGATCGAAGAGGGCCGCCGCCGCTGGCAGGCCCGGTACGACTCCGCACGCAAGCGCGACGCGGACTTCAGTACCCTCTCGGGCGACCCCGTCGACCCGGTCTACGGCCCACGCCCCGGCGACGCCTACGAAGGCTTCGAGCGGATCGGCTGGCCCGGCGAGTACCCCTTCACGCGCGGCCTGTACCCGACCGGCTACCGCGGCCGGACGTGGACCATCCGCCAGTTCGCGGGCTTCGGCAACGCCGAGCAGACGAACGAGCGGTACAAGATGATCCTCAAGGCGGGCGGCGGCGGCCTGTCCGTCGCCTTCGACATGCCGACCCTGATGGGCCGCGACTCCGACGACCCGCGCTCGCTCGGCGAGGTCGGCCACTGCGGCGTCGCCATCGACTCCGCCGCCGACATGGAGGTCCTCTTCAAGGACATCCCCCTCGGTGAGGTCACGACCTCGATGACGATCAGCGGCCCGGCGGTCCCGGTCTTCTGCATGTACCTGGTCGCCGCCGAGCGCCAGGGCGTGGACCCCGGCGTCCTCAACGGCACGCTCCAGACCGACATCTTCAAGGAGTACATCGCGCAGAAGGAGTGGCTCTTCCAGCCCGAGCCGCATCTGCGCCTGATCGGCGACCTGATGGAGCACTGCGCGCACTCCATCCCCGACTACAAGCCGCTCTCGGTCTCCGGCTACCACATCCGCGAGGCGGGCTCGACGGCCGCGCAGGAGCTGGCGTACACCCTGGCCGACGGCTTCGGGTACGTGGAGCTGGGGCTGTCCCGCGGCCTCGACGTGAACAAGTTCGCGCCCGGCCTGTCCTTCTTCTTCGACGCGCACGTCGACTTCTTCGAGGAGATCGCCAAGTTCCGCGCCGCGCGCCGGATCTGGGCCCGCTGGATGCGCGATGTGTACGGCGCGACCAGCGAGAAGGCGCAGTGGCTGCGGTTCCACACGCAGACCGCCGGCGTCTCGCTGACCGCGCAGCAGCCGTACAACAACGTCGTACGCACTGCGGTCGAGGCTCTTGCGGCCGTGCTCGGCGGCACCAACTCCCTGCACACCAACGCGCTGGACGAGACCCTCGCGCTGCCCAGCGAGCAGGCCGCGGAGATCGCGCTGCGCACGCAGCAGGTGCTGATGGAGGAGACCGGCGTCGCCAACGTCGCGGACCCGCTGGGCGGTTCGTGGTACATCGAACAGCTCACGGACCGCATCGAGGCGGACGCCGAGAAGATCTTCGACCGGATCAAGGAGCGCGGCGCCCGCGCCGTCCCCGACGGGCAGCACCCGATCGGCCCCATGACCTCCGGCATCCTGCGCGGCATCGAGGACGGCTGGTTCACCGGCGAGATCGCCGAGTCCGCCTTCCAGTACCAGCAGGCCCTGGAGAAGGGCGACAAGAAGGTCGTCGGCGTCAACTGCCACCACGGCTCGGTCACCGGCGATCTGGAGATCCTGCGGGTCAGCCACGAGGTCGAGCGCGAGCAGGTGCGCATCCTCGGCGGCCGCAAGGCGGCCCGCGACGACGCGGCGGTGCGCACCGCGCTGGACGGCATGCTCGCCGCGGCCCGCGACGGCCGCAACATGATCGAGCCCATGCTCGACGCGGTCCGCGCGGAGGCCACCCTCGGCGAGATCTGCGACGCGCTCCGGGACGAGTGGGGCGTGTACACGGAGCCCGCCGGCTTCTAGGGCGGAGTCCGGGCGGACAACGGAATCCGTGGCGTTCTTCCGGACGGCCGGGGTAGGCGGGTGCGGTCTGCATCCACCTACCCCTCCGGGAGACGTACGTGAAAAGACCCGCTCTGACCGCCGTCGGCACGGCAGCCCTCGCCACCGTCCTGCTGGCCGGCTCCGCGGTCATCAGCACGCCCGCGACCGCCGGGTCCGCGCCGGAGCCGCACGCGGCCGGCCTCCACGAGGTCCGCATCCAGGACGACTTCGACTCGCTCGGGCCCGAAGTGCAGGCTGCGAAGGTGTCGTCGGGGCGCACCGCGCACTACATCGACGAGGGGCCGCGGGACGGGAAGCCCGTGCTGTTCATCGGCGGTACCGGCACCAGCGCCCGCGCCGCGCACATGACGGACTTCTTCCGCAGTACGCGTGAATCGCTGAATCTGCGGCTGATATCGGTCGAGCGGAACGGCTTCGGCGACACCGCGTACGACAAGGACCTGGGCAAGGCCGACTTCGCGAAGGACGCGCTGGACGTCCTGGACCGGATCGGCGTGCGGCGGACGAGCGTGATCGCGATCTCCGGCGGCGGGCCGTACGCCGCCGAGCTCGCCGCGCGGGCGCCGCAGCGCATCGAGGCACTGCACCTGGCCGCCGCGCTGCCCCCGTACGGCAAGAAGCCGGACTACTGCTCCGTCTCCGACGAGGAGCTGGGCAAGCAGCTCGCCCCCGTCATCGCCGACCCGCGCAAGTGGTGGGCGTTCCCCGACGACAGCCCGACGAAGCAGATCCCGGGCTTCGCCGACACCGCGTACGAAGAGGGCGCGCGCACCTACAACCAGCGCGGCCAGAAGGCCGACCCGGCGCCGCAGGTGCACGAGCAGAAGCTGTACTGCGAGCGGCCGGGCCCCGACCTGTCGAAGCTCACGGCGCCGGTCTTCCTGTACAGCGGCAAGAAGGACACCACCGTCCCGCCGAGCACGATCGCGACGTGGCAGCAGCACCTGCCGGGCAAGCCGGTGGTGCGCTCCTACGCCGACTCCGGGCACGACGTGCAGTACCGGCACTGGGACCAGATCCTCGTCGACCTGGCCGGGTACCCGGACCGCACGGTGATCTGCGTCAACGGCCACAGCCGGCCGGCGAAGGCCGAAGCGGCGGAGAAGCTGGTGGCCGGCGGGCGGGCCACGCTGGGCAGCTGCGCCTGGCAGCAGGCGGGCCACTGACGCGTACGGCGCGCCGCCGCTAGCGCGGGAACCGCAGCCGGAACAGCGCCCCGCCGCCCGGCGCCTGCTCCGCGGTCAGCTCGGCGCGGTGCGCGCGGGCGATCTGCCGGGCCATCGCCAGGCCCAGCCCCGAGCCGGGGAGGGTGCGGGCGGCCCGGGCGCGGTAGAAGCGGTCGAAGACGTGCGGCAGGTCCTCGGCGGCGATGCCCGGGCCGTGGTCCCGGACCGTGATCTCCAGGGCGCCCGGCGGGGCGGTCAGCTCCGCCTCGACCGGGCCGCCGGGCGGCGAGAACTTGGCCGCGTTGTCGAGCAGGTTCGAGAGCAGCCGGGTCAGCCGGGCCGGTACGCCGGGCACGGAATCCGCGGCGGCGCGCGCGTCGGTCCGTACGGTGAAGGCGATCGCGGGCCAGTGCTCCCGGGCCGCGGCGACCGCGTGCTCCAGCAGCGCGGCGGGGTGTACCTCCTCGACCAGCGGCTGCGGCTCCTCGTCGCGGGCCAGCTCGATCAGGTCGTTGACCAGCGTGGTCACCTCGCGCAGCTGGCGGCCCAGGGCGGCGGACGCCCGGTCGCGCTGGGCTTCGGTCAGCCGGTCGGCGCGGGCGAGGAGCTCGGCGTTGGTACGCAGCGCCGTCAGCGGCGTACGCAGCTCGTGGGAGGCGTCGGCGACCAGTCGGCGCTGGGCGGTGACCGACTGCTCCAGCTCGCCGAGCATGGCGTTGAAGCTGGCCGCCAGCCGGGTCAGCTCGTCCTCGCGGCCCGGCGGCCCGGCGGGCAGTTCGATGCGGTGCCCGGCGTCGCGGGTCGCGGCGATCCGTTCGGCGGCCGCGGTCAGCCGGGCGACCGGCGCCAGGCCCGTACGGGAGACCCAGTAGCCGAGCGCTGCGGCCAGCAGCACGCCCGCGCCGCCCACCGCCGTCAGCATCCCGGCGGCCTGCCGCACCCCCTTCTCCACGGTGTCCGCACGCAGCGCCACCTGCACCGCCATGCCGTCCTTGAAGTGCTGCGTGAGCATCCGGGCCGGGCGGCCGTGCAGGGTGAACTCGCTGTAGTACGCGGCGTGCCGGCCCGCCGCGACCTCGCGGGTGGCGTCGGTGACCGGCAGCGCGTAGGGCCGGGACGGGTCGTCGGCGGCGTCGGCGGGGACGAGCTGGGAGCAGGCCGGGGCCGCCAGGAAACGGCATTCGGCGGCCACGGTCCCGGGCCCCTCGTCCCGGTTCTGCTGCATGACCAGGGTCGCCGACTGGGTGAGGTTCAGCTCCAGCTGGTGGCCCATGGCGTACCGGATGATGACGAAAGCGGCGGTGCACACGCCGACCGCGACCAGCGCCACGGCCGCCGAGGCGGCCAGCGCCAGCCGGGTCCGCAGCGGCCGCCTGCGCCGCCACGGCGCCCCGAGCCCGCGGCGGCCGCTCACTCTTCCCCCAGCCGGTAGCCGACACCGTGCACGGTGTGCAGCAGCCGCGGCTCGCCGCCCGCCTCCAGCTTGCGGCGCAGATAACCGACGTACACCGCTAGGGAGTTGGAGGCCGGCCCGAAGTCGCGGCCCCAGACCCGCTCCAGGATCACCTCGCGCGGCACGACCTGGCCGGGGTTGCGCGCGAACAGCTCCAGCAGGGTCCACTCGGTGCGGCTGAACTCCAGGCGGCGGCCGGCCCGCTGTCCGGTGCGGGTGGCCGGGTCGAGGACCAGGTCGGCGACGGTCAGCGCGGCGTCCTCGGTGTCCGGCGCGGCGACGCGGCGCAGCAGGGCCCGGAGCCGGGCGGTCAGTTCGTCCAGCGCGAAGGGCTTGACGAGGTAGTCGTCGGCGCCGGCGTCCAGCCCGTCCACCCGCTCGCTGACCGCGTCCAGCGCGGTCAGCACGAGGACGGGCGTGCGGTCGCCCAGCGCGCGCAGCCGCCGGCAGACCGCCAGGCCGTCCAGTACCGGCATCATCACGTCCAGCACGAGCGCGTCCGGCTGCCACTCCGCGACCGCGCTCAGTGCGGCCAGCCCGTCGGCCGCGCCGCGTACCCGGTACCCCTCCACGGTCAGCCCGTCCTCGACGGCCGCCCGGACCTCCGCGTCGTCGTCGACGACCAGGATGCGGGGCGCGGGCGGCCGTCGAGGACGGGCTGACC
>NZ_NHSG01000245.1:0-22057 GCF_020024005.1 Streptomyces purpurogeneiscleroticus | reverse complement strand
CCGGAGTCGGCCCGCCCGGCCCGCCCGGCCCGTCATCGTGCGGTGGTCTCCCGGGGACGGGCGGTCTCGGTCCGCCCGGGCCGCAGTCCGCCCGCTCGCAGTTGCTGCTCGATGTCCTCCAGGGAACGGCCGCGGGTCTCCGGGACGCGCCGGAGGACGAAGATCCAGCACAGCCCGTTCATCACCGCATAGACCAGCAGCGTGGCCGTGAGCCCGAAGGTCTGGGCGGAGGTCAGTGCGGTCACCGCGATGAGCAGGTCGAACCCCCAGACGGTGGCCGTCGCCGCGCTGGTGGCCGGGCCGCGGACGGCCAGCGGCAGGACTTCCGGGGCGATCAGCCACACCACGGCCTGCATGCTCGCGCCGTTGAAGAAGATGTAGGCGAACAGCGCCAGCACCACTGTCCAGCGCTGGAACGGGGATCCGGCGTCGGCCAGGAACGCCAGGCCCATGACCGCCATGGCGATCCCGGAGGCGGGGAGGAGCCACAGCAGCAGGCGCCGCCGCCCAAAGCGGTCCACGCCGATCGCCCCCGTCACCCCGGCCAGTACGAGCATCAGGCCGATGCCGATGCCGGTGAGCAGGGCCACGGAGTCGCCGAAGCCCGCGTCGGAGAGCAGCGTGGGAGCGTAGTAGACCATCGCGTTGATGCCGGTGAGCTGGGAGAACGCGGCGATGCCCAGGGCGATGAGCAGGGCCGGGCGCACCCAGGAGGATCCGAGCGCCCGTGCGGTGGCGCGCAGTCCGCGGGGCGCCGCCTCCCCGGCCCGGCACAGCGCCGCGATCTCGGACGCCTCGGCGGTGACGTCGTGGGCGGGGCCGCGCAGCCGTGCCAGGACCGTCTCCGCGGCGTTCCGGCGGCCTCGTTCGACCAGCCAGCGCGGGCTCTCGGGCAGCGGGAGCATGCCGACCGCGAGGACGGCGGCGGGCAGGGCGGCCAGACCGAACATCCAGCGCCAGCCCTCCGGACCGGCGAGCGCGTAGCCGCACAGGTACGAGACCAGCTGTCCGATGGCCACCATCAGCTGGAAGAGGACCATCAGCCGGCCGCGTACGGCGGGCGGGGCGGTTTCCGCGATGTAGACGGGGACGGTGTTGGACGCGGCGCCGACCGCGAGGCCGAGCAGCAGCCTGGCCAGCCCCAGGGTGAGTGCGGAGGTCGCGAGCGCCGAGGCGAGCGCACCTGCGGCGAAGACGACGGCCACGGCGATGATGACGCGCCGCCGGCCGTAGCGGGCGCTCAGCATCCCCGAGACCGGGGCGCCGACCATGGCACCGACGAGGATGGCGCTGACCA
This sequence comes from Streptomyces purpurogeneiscleroticus, assembly GCF_020024005.1. Lineage (NCBI taxonomy): Bacteria > Bacillati > Actinomycetota > Actinomycetes > Kitasatosporales > Streptomycetaceae > Streptomyces > Streptomyces purpurogeneiscleroticus. Next base: position 20,760 of record NZ_NHSG01000245.1, on the reverse strand, counting down.
CGATCTCCTGTGCGCGGGTGGAGAGATCGAGATCACGGGCCAGGTCGAGCAGGGCGCTGGAGATGATGCCGGTGTCGTAACCGAACAGGAAGCCGCCGAGCGCGGAGATTCCGGCCACGGCGTAGAGGAGTCCGGGGTGCCGGGTGCGGGCGGCGCGACGGCCGACGGCACTGTCGGCCGGCAAGGGGTCGTTCACGGGGAGTTCCTTCGCGGAGGTGCGGGGGACAGGAGGAACGCGGGCGGGGTACGGGAGTCCCGGTCGGGCCGGGGTCGCGCCCGGCCGGGCGGGGCTCAGGCGTCGCCCATGACCAGGCCCTCGATGGTGTGCTGCTGGACGATCGGTTCCAGGACGTCCACGACGCGGCAGTGCAGGTGCCGCCGGAGGTGGTCGGGCAGCGTCTCCCAGTACGGCCGGGTGACGGCCATGTCGTGCCGGCCGTCATTGCCCGCGCCAGGGGCGTCGGCACCCAGCACCAGGACGGGACGGGGGTGCGGCGAGTGGTTGATGGTGCCCCGGTGGACCGTCAGGGCGGACCGAGCGGAGATGTCTCCGCGGCGCGGATACTTGCGGACGGCGCGCGCCTGGTAGTGCCGGAAATCCTCACGCGGCGGGAACATCTCGTGGTTCCAGTCGCTGCCGTGCTCCCACTGGGTGCCGGGCGCGATCTCGAAGGGCCCCATGTCCTCGGCCGTGTCGACGGCCGTCAGGTTGAAGGCCAGGGACGTGAGACGGTGCTCGTGCCGGGTCTCGCCGGGCGACGGGAAGTCGCGGTGCCACGGCTGATTGACCGCTCCCTCGAACGGTATGTCGAAGCCCAGCTCGACGAAGGTGTAGTCCGGGCCGAGCACCGCCTCGCAGACCGAGCGCACCCAGGGGTGGCCCACCAGTTCCCGGAACCCGCGCAGCTGCTCGGGGTGGATCTCGACGTAGTAGCGGTTCGGGCCGCGGCCCACCGCGCCGCCCGGCCGGTCACGTGCTTCCTCGAAGGCATTCTCGATGTCCTCTCGCACGGTGTCGGCGAAGGCGGGGTGGAAGGCGCCCTTACGGGCGGTGACGCCGTCGGTGTACAGCTCGCGGACGGCGGTGCCGATCTCCACGGGCGTGGGGTCGGTGGGGGCGGAAGCGTTCAACGCCGCGCTCCTTTGCAACGGAGGTGAAAGGGAGTACTCCACTTTTGCCACGGTGATTGCAACGTGGCAATAGGATGAAGTGAACTTTCTTCGAGGGCGTGCAGCCGCCGTGGGAGAATCCGATCATGGGCCGGGGCCGGACCGGTACCGCCGCCCGGCCAGGGAGGGAAGGGACTCAGGTGGCAGCGAAGCTGAGGGACGTGGCCGCACTGGCGGGCGTCTCCCCCCGCACGGTCTCCAACGTGGTCAACAATCCCGCGTCCGTCGCGCCCGGCACGCGAGAACGCGTGCTCGCGGCCATCGAGGAGCTGGACTACCGCCCCAACCTCGCCGCCCGCCAGCTGCGCCAGGGCCGCACCGGCCTGATCGGACTGGCCATCCCGGAGATCGGCTCCCCCTATTTCGGCGAGCTGGCCGGCCTGATCGTCGAGGCGGCCCAGCAGCGCGGCTGGACCGTCCTCATCGACCAGACCCAGGGCCTGGCGGAACGCGAACGGCGCCTCCTGTCGAAGACCGGCGGCCACACCATGGACGGCATCATCATCAGCCCGTGGATGCTGGATCCCCACGAGATCGTGTCCATGGCCGGGACCACCCCCGTGGTCACCTTGGGCGAGCTCGACCCCCAGGACGCCGTGGACCACGTCGCGATCGACAACGTGGCCGCCGCGAAGGAGGTCACCGCCCATCTCATCGCCCGTGGCGCACGCCGACCGGCGGCCATCGGCACCCAGCCCCACCGCCGTAACGGCACCGCCGAGCTGCGTCTCATCGGCCACCGGCAGGCACTCTCCGACGCGGGCCTGCCGACGCGCCGAGAGTGGGAGGTGGCGGTGGAGTCCTTGCACCGGGCGGAGGGGCAGCGCGCCATGGAACTCCTCCTGGCGGGCCCGCACCACCCCGACGCCGTTTTCTGCTTCACCGACGAACTCGCCCTCGGCGCCGTCCACGCCATCCTGGCGCGCGGTCTGCGGGTGCCCGAGGACGTGGCCGTGGCAGGCTTCGACAACGTCGAGGACGGCCGCTACGCCACTCCGGCCCTGACCACCGTCGCCCCCGACAAGCACCACATCGCGACCACGGCCCTCCAGTTGCTGGCGGACCGCGTCTATGGCCGGATGGCGCAGGTGGCACCCCGCCGGGTGGTCTCGCCCCACCGGCTGCTGACCCGCGCATCCTCCGGAAGCTGACGCGCGCCGACGGCCTCCGGAGCCGCATCGGTACGGTCCGCTCCGCCCGGCCCGGGGCTCAATCAGACTTTCGAGCCCGGCTTGCTGCGATCGGCCGGATTCGGTCCCGTCAGGGGCCCTCGGCGCGGCTGCGCGCCTGATGCATGAGTCCGGCCCCGTGCGGCCACCAGCCTGCCTCGGTCTGCAAGGCCACTCAACGACTCGCCCTGGCCAGGCACCTGCCGCGCCCGCCCACAGCCCGTCGTGAGTGCCAAAGCAGACCTCGGCAGTCCCAGGATGTGCATCTTGGAACCCGGGTTGCTCGCGATCCACGGGGCTCGCGCCTGTGCGTTCGCCCCCCTCTTCTGGCCCTGACATGGGCGGAGTCGAGACTGTGGAGCCGGGAGATGGTGCGCTCCTGGTGCGCTGCACGACCCAACGGAAGGGGTCCGGTCCGGTGCCGTGCGGTGGGCCGCGTTCGGCGATGGCCGGCCGGATGCCCGCAGGTGCCGCACGCTTTGTGCCCGTGCACAAACGAGAGGTCTATCATCGCCGCATGACCACGCTGCTCGACTCTGACGCGTGCATGACCCATCTGGTCGACCGGCTCCTGAGCTCGGTGAATTCGCTGACCGACGACCTGACTGCCGAGATACTCAGCGGTGAGCACTCGTACGCGGAGAGCACGTTGCTGAGCCACGAGCAGCTGCGCACGGCAGTGCATGACAATTTGTGCACGCTGCTGACGGCCGTGCGCAACGGGGGTGTGCCCACCAACATGGACGCCCCGCGGGCGGCAGGCCGGCTGAAGGCCGAACAAGGCATCCCCGTGGCAGCCCTGCTGCATGCCTTCCGCCTTGCCGGGCGGTTCATCTGGGACCGGCTGCTGGCAATGGCTCTCGACGAGGACAGCACTACCTGGCTGCTGCACAGGGCCTCGGACATCTGGGCGATCATCGACGAGTGCTCCAGCGCCGCCGCCGATGCATATCGCACCGCGCTCGAGGAACAGGCACGCCGCGACGCTGCCGCACGCAGCGTCATGCTCACCACGCTGCTCGACGGCACGGCAGGGAACAGCTCCAGCGCCTGGGAGTTCATGCGCGTCCTGCGGCTGGATGGCAAAGGCCCCTTCCGGGTGGTGTACGCCGAGATCAACGACGGGGCCGACCCCCTGCCCGCGGTCGAGGGACATCTGCAGGCGAGCGACATCAACTCCGAGTGGATACACCGGGCAGGCAGCCTGCTCGGCCTCCTCGCCCTGGCGAACGAGCACATGGCCGAGGCGGTGGAGGAGCGACTCGATGGCATCGCGCTCTCCCGCATCGGCATCAGCCGGTCCTTCACGTCCCCCATGGACGTGCCGAACGCTCGGCGCGAGGCCCAACTGGCCGCCCAGTGCCTGCCGCCCGAGACCTCCGGGACCCACGTCTACGGCAGCTCACCGATTGCCTTGCTCGCGGCGGCCTCACCCGACGTCGCCGCGGAGGTGGCCCATACGGTCTTCGGGCCGCTGCTCACCCTGCCGACGGCGGATCGAGACGTCCTGCTGGACACCTTGGACGTCTGGTTCGCCACCGGTGGCTCGACCACACGCGCCGCCGAGCACCTGCACTGCCACCGCAACACCGTCCTGTACCGGCTCAACAGGATTACCGAACTGACCGGACGGCGAACCGGCTCTGCGGACTCCTCCGCAGAGCTCTACGTCGCCCTGCAGGCCACGCGACTCGGCGCAGGCCCTGGGATGACCGGCTGACGAGGCTCTCGCAGATCAGTCGGTCGAGCACCCGGATTCGGTTGTGTCCGCGCACAATCCGCTGCCCGCTTCGCTGGTGCTCGGCCCAAAGACCAGGACTGTATGCGGATCTAGTCTCTGATCCGCTCGCCTATGGTGAGCCGACGACCCGCCCACCGACAGGGGCCGATGCCTGATGGTGCCCCGCGCGCTTCCCGCCGCGCCTGTAACCGGGAATCATCCGCCCACCGGTCTCGCCCTGCGGACGGACGACTGGGATCAGGCGGACGACTGGGATCAGAAAGGAATACCCGATGACCGACGTCCCTGCCAGGGGTGGCCGCACCACTGGAGACGCCGAGCGCGCGCCGATCGGACGCCGCGCGTTCATCGGCTATGTGCTGGCCGGAGCCACGCTTGCCGTGGCCGCCGACCTCCGGCTGGGCACGCCCGCCCACGCCGCTGTGCCCTCAGCGCCCCAGATCCCGGAACTGTACGACCTGGAGGATCTGCAGACCGACGCAGCGCGCCCCACGTCCGCGCTGATCAAGATCGTGCTCAACGAGGACGGCACCGCATCGTTCGAGCTGCCGCGGATGGAAGTCGGCCAGGGAATCACCACCTCGACAGCGATGATCATCGCCGAGGAACTCGACCTGCCGGTCGACAAGGTGCACGTGACCTTGGCACCGGCCCGCCCCGAGCTGGTGTTCAACCAGCTCACCGGCGGGTCGAACAGCACGGTCTCGACCTTCACCCCGGTACGGGTCGCCGCGGCGATCGCCAGAGAGTCGCTGCTGGAAGCCGCGGCGATCGAGCTCGGCTCGGCGGTGGCACTGCTCAAGTCCAAGGGCGGCGTGATCTACGCACCCGACGGGTCGTCACTGTCCTATGGCTCGCTGGCCACCAAGGCCGCCAGCCGCACCGTTAAGGCGGTGGAGGCCGAGCTGAAGCCCGCATCGAGCTTCGCGGTGATCGGCAAGCCCCACGGGCGGGACGACGCCCGGCTTGCGGTCACCGGGCAGAAGAAGTTCGCGATGGACCTTCAGGTGCCGGACGCGCTGCCGACCATGGTCTGCCGTCCACCGACGCTCAACGGATCGCCGGAGTCGGTCCGCAACAGAGTAACGGTTCTGGCAATGCCGGGCGTTACGGATGTGGCGATGGTCGACACCGGAGTCGCCGTACGCGCGAAGACGTTCGGGCAGTGCATCGACGCGGTGCGCGCGCTCGACGTGGACTGGGCCCCGGGCCCGGTGGAGGGCGAGTCCGACGAGACGATCCTGGCCCGGCTGCGGAAGGCCGAGCTGCCGTTGGCGGTCCCGAAGATCCCGGCTCTGGCGGAGACGGTGGAAGCGGACTTCACCTTCATGTTCCGCAGCAGCGCTGCGCTGGAGCCGAACTGCGCGATTGCCGATGTCAGGTCCGACCGTGCGACGGTGTGGGCGGGGCTCAAGTCGCCGATCGTCGCGCAGGGTGACATCGCCAAGAGCCTCGGACTGCCGCAGAGCGCGGTGACCGTCAATGTCATCACCGGCGGCGGGTCGTTCGGACACAAGCTCTTCGGTGATGCCGCCATCGAGGCCGCCAAGATATCCAAGGCGATGGGCAAGCCGGTCAAGCTGATGTGGCATCGCGCCGACGAGCCCCGGCAGGGGCGGGTGCACCCCATGGCGACATCGCGGATCCGGGCCGCGTACCTGGCGGGGGAGGTGCTGACCTTTGAACAGCGGCACACCAGTATCGTCACCGACTTCGCCCACGGACTCGGCGAGATGATCACGTCGACGGCCGACAAGCTGCCCACCGGGCTCGGCGGGCTGGGGTTCTCCGAGACCATCTTCACCCTGACCCAGGAACTTCCCTACAACTTCGGCGTCGTCACCCAGTTGCTCAGCGAGACCGACGCGCGTTTCAACACCGGGAGCATGCGCAACATCTACTCGCCGGATGTGGCGTGTGCCAATGAACTGGTCATCGACCAGCTCGCCCGGAAGATGGGCAGGGATCCGCTGGCGTTCCGCCTCGCCTTCCTCAAGAACGACCGGGTCAAGGCGGCGCTCCGGAAGGTTGCCGATGTGGGCAGGTGGGGCAGGCCGATGCCCGCCGGGATGGCACAGGGCATCGCGGTCCACAGCGAGTACAAGGGCGCGACCGCGGTGCTCGTCGAGATCGACTGCCGGCCCGAGACCGTGAACCGGAAAATCCACAACGCGGTCACCGGGCCCCGGGTGACCAAGGCGGTGATCGCCGTGGACGCCGGACTGGTGGTCAACCCCGAGGGCCTTGAGGCTCAGATGCTGGGTGGCGTCTCGGACGGGATCGCGCTCGCCCTCACCAGCAGCCTGCACCTGCGCGACGGGCACTTCCTGGAAGCGAGCTGGGACAACTACTTCTACACCCGGCAATGGAACGTCCCCTTGGACTTCGAGTGCGTTGTGATGCCCTCCGACTCCGAGCAACCCGGCGGTGCGGGGGAAGCCGGCGTGGCCGCATCCGTGGCCGCGGTCGCGTGCGCCTACGCCCGTGCGACCGGCACCGTGCCCACCCGCTTCCCGATCAACCACGACACGCTGTCCTTCGAGGTCAAGCCCTTCATCCCACCGGTTCCCGAGTCGCCGTCCGACGGTCTGAGCCACACCTACTGAGGAGCGCACCATGAGCACGCACACCTTCATCCTCAACGGCAAGCGCGTCACCGTCGACGTCGATGACAGCGTTCGGCTGTTGTGGGTCCTGCGTGACGTACTGGGCGTCACCGGACCGAAGTACGGCTGTGGCATCAACGTCTGCAAGGCATGCACGTCCCACGTCAACGGCAAGGCATTCAACCCTTGCTCGGTGAAGGTCAAGGACGTGCAGCCGGACGACGAGATCACCACGATCGAGGGCCTGCCCGCCACGGTCGGCGCAGACCTGCACCCCATGCAGGAGGCATGGCTCGAGTACGACGTGGCGCAGTGCGGCTACTGCCAACCGGGGCAGATCATGGCGGCGGTGGCCAAGGTCGAGCAAGCCCGGGCTGCCGGTCATGAGATCGGTGACTCCGATCTCGACGAAATCCGCAACATCTGCCGCTGCGGTACGTATCACCGCATCCGGGAGGCGATCAAGGCGGGCGCTGCGCACATGTGACCCGCCGCCCGCCGCAACGCTCCAACGCGGACCACGCACGCTACTTCTCCGCCCCGAGCCGGCCCCGACGACAGCGGGGCCGCGCCGCTCCCAGGGTCCCTCGTGGAGAACACAGTCGTTGCCCACAGAGTGAGCCGGCCGCACACCGACGCAGCCTCAGATGATGTCATCGACAGCGGATGTGCCGATGCCGGTGCGCTCGGCCAGTGCACGCAGCACCGAGGCGGACAGGCTGACCGGGTGGACCTCGCTCTGGGCTCCCTTGCGTCGGCCGACCGGTGTTCGCACGGCCTCGACGATGACGGCGTCTCTCATGAGGTGCTCTTTCTCGTCTCGAGCAGGGTGGGCAGGGCGCGCGCCAGGTTCCGTTCGTGGATCTGCGACGTGCCTTCGTAGATGCGCAGCGCCCGTACATCGCGCCACATCCGCGGGACCGGGTTGTCGCCGACGATGCCGTCACCACCGAGAATCTGCACCGCGCGGTCGGCAACCTCCGAGGCCATCTCGGTGCAGTACAGCTTGGCGGCCGAGATCCGCTCGCGCGGTGGGAAACCGGCGTCGAACTCGCGGGCACAGTCGAGTACCAGCGCGCGCCCGGCCTCCAGTTCGGCGTAGCTGCGCCCCAGCATGGCCTGAACGGCGCCGAATTCGGCGACCGGACGGCCGAACTGCTCCCGGTCGGTGGCGTGGCCGGTCGCCTCCGCGAGGATGCGGGTCGCCTGCCCGACCGCGGTGGCCGCGACGTGCGTACGGGCGTGATTGATCCCGCGCAACGCCTGGCGCAGCCCCCTGCCCTCCACACCGCCGAGCAGAGTCTCCGGGCCGACGCGGACGCCCGAGAGTTCGATCTCGGCCACCGGGCCCTCGGCGTGGCCGTTCATCCGCTCGGGCAGCCGGACCGTCACACCGTCGGCGGTACGGTCGACGAAGAACGCGGAGAGGGCGGCGTCGTCGGGATCGGTACGGGCGAAGACCAGCAGCACGTCCGCCCAGGCCGCGTTGGTGATGAAACGCTTGTGTCCGTCGAGGACATATCCGTCGGTGGTGCGGCGGGCGGTGGTGGACAGCGCCGAGGCGTCGCTGCCCGCCTCGGGCTCGGTCAGCGCGAACGCCGCGACGCACTCGCCCGCCGCCATCGCGGACAGGTACCGCTCCCGCTGCTGCTCGGTGCCGTGGTCCAGCAGTGCCTGCGAGGCCAGCCCGATGGTGGTCGAGAAGCGGGACCGGTACACGACCGAAGCGCGGGTGAACTCCATCGTCAGCAGGGCCTGCTGTTCGACGGACCACCCGAGTCCGCCGTGCCGGGTCGGCAGGGTGATCCCGAACAGCCCGGCCTCCGCCATCCGGCGGACCAGGTCGTCGGGCACGGCACCCGCGCGGACCATCTCCGGTTCGCGTGCGATCAGCTCGTTGTCGGTGAAGTCCCGGATCAGTGCGAGGTAGTCGTCGAACTCCATGTCGCGTATGGATTCGTGGATCATCGCAGGTCCAGGGACTTGGAGACGACGCTCTTCATGACCTCGCTGGTGCCGCCGAAGATGCGGGACACGCGAGCGTCGGTGTAGAGCCGGGCGATCGGGTACTCACGCATGTAGCCGTAACCGCCGTGCAGTTGGAGGCACTTGTCGATGACCCGGGCCTGCATCTCGGTGCAGAACAGTTTGACCTTCGCGGCATCGGCGGGGGTGAGCGTACCGGCATCGAGCTCGGCGATCGCGCGGTCGACGAGTGCCTGGCCGGCTTCGAGCTCGGTGGCACACTCGGCGAGCACGAATTTGGTGTTCTGGAAATCCGCGACGCGCTTCCCGAACGCCTTGCGCTGCTTGACGTAGTCGATGGCCATCCGCAGCGCCGCCGTAGCGGTCGCCTGTGCGGTGATGGCGATCGTCAGCCGTTCCTGCGGCAGGTTCGCGGTGAGCATGGCGAAGGCGTCGCCCTCGGCGCCGAGCAGGTTCGCGGCCGGCACGCGGACGTCGTCGAAGTACAGCTCCGCGGTGTCCTGCGCCTTGAGCCCCATCTTGTCGAGGTTGCGGCCGCGACTGAATCCGGGCATGCCGGCCTCGACGACGAGCAGCGACAGTCCCTTGCGCCTGTCGCCGCCGCCGTCGGAGGTGCGGGCGACCACAACGATGAGGTCGGCGTTGATGCCGCCGGTGATGAACGTCTTGGCCCCGTTGAGGAGGTACGTATCGCCGTCGCGCACCGCCGAGGTGGCCATGCCGGCCAGGTCGGAGCCGGTGCCCGGTTCGGTCATCGCGATGGAGCTGACCAGGGAGCCGTCCGCGAACCCCGGGAACCAGCGCGACTTCTGCTCGTCGTTCGCGAATTCGAGGAAGTACGGCAGCACCGTGCTCAGATGCACCTGGAGCCCGCCCAGGGTCGCCGCGGCGTACCCGTTCTCCTCCAGTACGACGGCGTTGAAGCGGAAGGTCTGCTGGCCGGCGCCGCCGTACTCCTCGGGGATCTGTAGCCCGTTGATGCCGATCTCGGCCGTCTGCCGGAACAGCTCAGGAGGCACGATCCCGGCGGCCTCCCACTCGTCGACGTACGGCACGATCTCCTTGCCGACGAACTCCCGCACGATCTCGCGGAACGCCTGATGGTCCTCGGTGAAAATGTCTCTGCGCATGGTTGTCTCCTGGGAAGCGGTTCTCAGCGATGTGGATCAGCGGTGATGTGGATCAGTCGGTGAGGCGGATCAATCGGCGAGGTGGATGACGGACTCGGCAGCGAGGCCGGCGATCTCCCGCGCCGTGTAACCGAGCTGTCCGAGCAGCTCCGCGGTGTGCCGGCCGAGTCCGGAAGCACCCTTGCCGCGGCTCTCGGTGACGCTGCCCAGACGCCACGGCGAGCCGAGTGTGGTCTGCTGCGCGCCGTCGGCGCCCGCCACGTCGAGGAAGAGACCGCTCGCCACCACGTCGGGGTTCCTGCGCACCTCGTCGTAGCCGCTGATCCGGCCGGCCACCACACCGTTGGGGGTGAGCAGGTCCATCGCCTCATCGGTGGTCAGGCCGGCGAAGGCGGCGCGCAACTCGGCGAGCAGCGCGGGACGGTGGGCGACCCGTGCCTGGTTGGAGGCGAATCTCTCGTCCAGCGGCAGATCGGTCCGTTCGATCAGTCGGCAGAGCTTCTCGAAATGCGGCGCCGAGTAGGCGGAGACCACGACCGCGCCGTCCGCCGTCGGCATGATGTCCGCGGCCGGGGCGACGGTCGGCTGACCGTTGCCGCTGCGCACCGGCGGGTTCCCGGTCAGCAGGTACTCGCCCCAGTTGGGTCCCTGCAAGTGGACGGCGACCTCCAGGAGCGAGACCTCCACCTCGTCGCCCGCCCCGAAGCGCAGCCTGCGGACGTACGCGCCGAGGACGGCTTGTGCCAGCACGTGCGCCGCGGCGGCGTCGACGACGGGGAATCCGACGCGCTGCGGCTCACCGTCGGCCTCTCCGGTGACCCACATGATGCCGCTCTCGGCCTGGGCCGCGATGTCGAGCCCGGGCCGGTCCCTCGACGGGCCGTGCAGACCGAATCCGCTCACCGTCGCGTAGACGACCTCGGGGTGCGCCGCCCGCACCGCGGAGGCGCCGAGGCCGAAGCGTTCCATCACGCCGGGGCGCAGATTCTGTACGACGATGTCGGCGCCCTCGATCAGCTGGTGCGCGATCTTCTGACCGCGGGGATCCTTGAGATCGAGGGCTACACACCGCTTGTCGCGGTTGTAGGTGCGCAGGATCGCCTCGCCGTACAGCCCGATCTGCCGGGCGGCCTCACCCGTGACCGGCTCGACCTTGACGACATCGGCGCCCAGGTCGGCCAGGATCTGGGTGGCGGCCGGGGCCGCGATGAACTGCCCGAAGTCGACGACCCGGACTCCTTCCAGCGGTGCGTTCACAGCGCGCTCTCCACTCTCGTACGGATCTCGTTCACAGCGCACTCCCCACTCGCCTACGGATCCTGTGCAGGTCACGCTCGGGCCGGACCAGAAGCAGTGCGAGCGCTCCACCGACCGTCATCAGCAGGCCGGTCAGGGCGAAGCCCTGGCCGTACCCGGCGGCCGTGTCGGCGGCGCCGCCCACGAAGTGGCCGAGCAGCAACGGTGCGAGGACGCCCGCCATGCTGTAGAAGGCGACCAGGCAGCCGAGGATCGTGCCCCGCTGCTTCGGGTGGACCACGTCCCCGATCGCCGTGAACGCGACCGCGTAGGCTGCCGAGTTCATCGAGAAGGCGACCGTCACGAAGACCATCTGGAGCGGTCCCCGGTCGATCGTCGTGAACAGGTACATCGACAGTCCGGAGGCGACGACCAGCCCCCCGGCCAGGTAGCCACGCGTGACACGCTTCGACACTCCTCGCGCGGTCAGGCGGTTCGACAGCAGTCCCGCGCCGATGGCGGCCGCCGCGGCGACCGCGTACGGGACGGTGATGAGCCGGCCGGCGGTGATCGCGTCGTAGCCGAGCCCCTGGCTCAGGTAGAGCGGCAGCCAGGAGACCTTGAGCGTGGTCGACCAGTAGGCGAAGAATGTCAGGAAGCCGATGCCGGCCACCGTGCCGGTGGTGAGCAGGACACGGAGGGGCGCCCGCGCCGGCGGCTCCGCCGCGGTCTCGGAGGCGCCGACGACGGACCCGGTCGGCTGCTGTTCCGGGGCGTCCTTGCTCAGGGTCAGCCAGGCCACCAGCCAGAGCGTGCCGGCGAGGATGAGCACCCCGAAGGCGGCGTGCCAGGACCAGGTGACGATCACCCAGGTCAGCACCGGCGCCGCGATCAGCGGGCCGATCGACGCCCCGGAGGTGACGATGCTCGCCGGCAGCCCGCGCTTCTCCGGCGGGAACCAGGCATGCACGATGTGGGTCGCCAGCGCGTACGCCGGCCCCTCGGCGAAGCCGAGCACGATCCGGCACAGGAGGAGCACGGCGAAGCTGACCTGCCAGAGCAGCGGGACCATGGTCAGGACCCAGATCACCATGAGCGCCGCGATCAGCCATCGCACGTTGATCCGGGTGGTGAGCGCGCTGACCAGTACCGCTCCGGCGGCGAACAGCCAGAAAAAGGCACTCTGGACCAGGCCGAACTCCTGGGGCCTGATGCCCAGGTCCTGGATGATCTGCACGCCCGCGAAGCCGAGCACGGCCTTGTCCGCGAAGTTGAGCAGCATGAAGGCGAGCAGCAGGAGGGTGATGGTCCAGGCCCGACGGCTCACGGCGGGCCTGGCTGTCAGCGGCTGCGGGGGCGAAGCGGGTGCCGTTGGAGTCATCGTGGTGTCCAAACGGTTTCGGTGCGCGGTGAGGGGCGCGCGGCGAATGGAGGGGGTTCACCGGTCGGCGGAGGAAGGGAGCGACCTGCGTACGGGAGGGTCGACCGGCGTACGGGAAGGGGGCGGCGACCGCATACGGAGGGGGCACCCGCATACGGAGGGGGCACCGACGCGTTGCGTATCGGGCCGACGCCGCGTACGGAAAGGGCGCCGACCGCGTGCGTAACGGCTCAGCGACCGGCGAACACGGGCTCGCGGCGCTCCAGGAATGCGGCCGCCGCCTCGCGGGCGTCCTCGGTGTGGAAGCAGCGGACCATACGGTCGACCTCGCCCCCGAGATAATCGGTCAGCGGCATGGTCGGTGCGGCGAGCAGGTTCTGCTTCATGGCCTTGACCGTGAGCGGAGCGGCCGATGCGAGGCGGGTGGTGATCCGGTCCGTCAGCTCGCCGAACCCGTCGGCGGTGGAGACCTCGGTCACCAGTCCGAGCTCGGCCGCCAGGTGCGCGTCGAACTTCCCGGGCATCAAGAACAGCTCGCGGGCTCGCGCGGCGCCGAGCAGCCGCGTGAGGAACCAGATTCCGCCGAGGTCGCCGGGCAGGCCCGCACCCAGGAACGCGGTATTGAAGACCGCGGTGTCGGAAGCGATCCGGAGGTCGGTCGCAAGCGCCAGCGACAGTCCCGCCCCCGCGCAGGCGCCGTTGACCGCGGCCACGGTGGGCTGGGGCATCAGGTGAAGACGCTGCGCCACACGGCTGGCCGCGCGCAGCCGCGCCGTATCCCCCTCGATCGAGTCCCCCCGGAGCGTCCGAAGCTCCGGCGGAGCGGCGAGATCGGCGCCGACGCAGAAACTCGACCCGGAGCCGGTCAGCACGACGACCCGTACCTCGCGGTCTGCTTCGAGCGCCCCGAGGACGTCCTCAAGATCACGAAACAGCCGGACCGAGACGGCGTTCCGACGCCCGGGGTTGTCGAGGGTCACCGTCGCGACCCCGCGGACGATCGAGCATGAGACCTGTGCTGACATCGGCGCCTCCGGTGAGTGGGGGTCGATCACGTACTTGTCCGTGTGATGACCTGCGCCACATCAAACGCCGCGACGACCGGCAGCGTCCAAGACCAGTATCCGGCCGGACTGACTGCAATCACCTATCAATCGAGACCGCTCCGGCTCTCCTCACTCACACGCGATCGGCGACCGCGCCCTGAACGTGTCGAGCTGGCGCTTCTCCATCGCGGACATGGCCTGCCCCGCGGCCTCGATCAGGCTCAGCCCCGATGCCATACGCCGTTCGACTGCCCGGTTCCAGGACGCGAGGTCGGCCCGGGTCCCCTCGAGGAACGCCGAGGCCGCGGCGGTCAGCCTCCCGGACCGGTGCACCACACCGATCCGTCTCTGGAGCTGCGGCTCGATCGCGCGCACCACCGCCCCCCGCTGGCGGGCTTCGAGCGCGACCCGCAGGGACACGATCGCCGCGCCGGCACCGGAGAGCACCATGGGCACCACGGCCCCCCGCTGCGGCACCTCGACCGCCACCCTCGGTTCCACTCCGCTCTCGCGCAGCATGGCCTCGACGTAGTCCCGAGTCGTGGTGTTGCGTTCCCCCATCACCAGCGGGATGCCCGTCATCGACCCGAGCGGGACGGTCTCGGGCAGCTCGGACTGCGTGCCGGGCGGGAGCAGCAGTACGAACTTCTGCGCTACCAGCAACTCGTCCGCGAGCAGCCCGTCGCCGCGCGGTACGGGCAGCATCGTCACACCGAGCTCGCAGGCACCGGACTTGACCAGCTCAAGGACGTCGGAGAGGTGGTCGCGCTCCTCGACACGCAGACTGACGTTCGGGTTCTTCACCCGGAAGTTCGCCACCCACACCGACAGTGGATCCGTCGAGATGTCCGACAACGCCGCGATGTCGATCCGGCCGCGCTCCACATCCCGCACCTCACGCACCGCCTGACGCGCCGCGTCCACATCCCGCAGAATCTGCCGAGCCGGCCCGACCAGAGCCTCACCAGCAGGGGCCAGTACGAGTCCCCTGCCCACCCGATGAAACAACTCGGTCCGCAGATCCTTCTCCAGCTTCCTGACGGACTGCGAGAGCGACGGCTGAGCAACGTGCAGCGCGGCCGCGGCCCGATTCACCCCGCCGTTGTCGACGACTGCGAGGAAATACTCCAACTGCCGGATGTCCATCCCCGAAACCTACGAGGTGTCCGCTCCCCGGTCGAGGAAGCTGCCGAACGCCTGCCTGTACGTTGGTGCTGCCGGACGGGCCGGACGGCATCGGTGCGGCCTCAATGGCGCCATGCGCCGGGACGGCAAGAGCCTCGGGCAGATGGCGCGGGACGAGATCGGCAAGGTGGGCGGTGTCGCGGCGCTGATCGCCGCGCTCGCGATCATGATCATCCTCCTTGCCCCGATCGCCGTGTTCATGGGCTTCTACCTGCGGTACCTGCGCCCCGGACGCGTCATCGAGACCAGCGTCATCGGCGTCGTACTACTGCTGCTCGCGATCATCGGCGGCGGATGCGTGGGTCGGGCCCCGGCGTCGCACCGTGCGCGTCATTGGTTACAAGAGCATCAATTGCCCTTCATTGCACACGACTTCGCGGCAGCATGGCAGGAGCGCCCTGGCGGGGGGCGGAATTGACGGAGGGCGGAGGAGGGTAAAGGACGTAGGGCACAGAGCGGAAAGGCAGACAGCAGGTACACGGCACAACGGGGGAGGGTGACAGATTGGCCATGCCGACGGAACGTCCGCAGGGCGTCAAGGACATCGTCCGTCTGTTCAACGAGTGCCGGACACGCGGGCAGGGCGACCGAGAGCTTCCTGTCATCACGCTGCTCGGCAGACGGGGCAGCGGCAAAACCACCACGCTCAGATGGCTCGGATATCTGGCATCGAACAGACCCAACGCCTTCTACGACTTCGCCTCGGCCGTGCCCAAGAGACCGCACGAAGTCGCGGCCCGGCTCGCTCTTGGCCTGTCCTACCGTTTGCCCAGGCAGCCGGCGGTCCACTTCCCCCGGCTGGCTCTCGGACTGCTCGTGGTGCGCGCCGGTCTCACCATCGACAGCGCGGACGCACGGCGCGTACGGGCCGAGCTCAAGCAGGCACTGCGCCAGGCGAAGGAGAACACGGAGGCGTACGAGAGGACCAACGGGGTCATCGAGGGAGTCGCTCTCCTGCAGGACCTCAACGTGGTGCAGCTACCCGGCCTCAATCTCGTACTGAAACTCGTCCAGTTCGGTCTGCCGAGGCTCCCCGTGAGCGTGATGTGGCGTACCGGGCTGACCTGGTACGCCGACAGCCCGAACCGGCCGGTCGATGCCCTCATGAAGCTGAACGAGCTGGCCGGGAGCGAGGCGGCGGCGGACGTCGAGGAGGTGGACCGGCTGCTGTGCGGGGCCTTCCTGGAAGACCTGCGCGATCACTACGCCCGGCATCCGCGCGACAAGGAGTGCGTCGTGCTGCTGGACAACATCGATGCGCCGCAGGGGCGGAAGTTCCTCGACCTCCTGGTACGCATCCGAGAAGTGAACGCGTCATCGGACCGGGCAAACGACCCGCTGCTCGTCGTCGCGACCGCGGCCAACGCCCGCAGTGTGCCCGGCCCCTACGCCCGGGACTTCCCGGCCGAGCTGCGCATCCGCACCCCTGAGCAGGCTTCGTACACGGACTGGCAGGACAGCATTCCGCGCCCCGCGTCCACCACCAAGTGGCACTGGTACCCGGTTCAACTGCGCGACCTCACCGAACCCGAGGTCGCCACGCTGGCCGAGCAGGCGGCGTCCACCGTGGTCCGCGCGACACCCTTGATCCACCGCCTCTCCTACGGGCACCCCTGGAGCGCGCGGGTCCTTCTCGACGCGACGTACGCGATCGTGGTCGAGCGCAGCGGCGGTGCGGCCGAGCTGCGCCACATTCTCGACCACGCCCCGCCGCTTCCGGGCCCGCCGGACGCGCCCACGGATTCGGAGGACCCGGCGGCCGTGGGGGAGCCCATGACTCTGGACGAGGCTGCCCGCCAGTACCTCCTGCGCGATCTGTCCGAGGGGCAGCGCGCCGCGCTCGTGGTCTGCTCCGCCGCGCGCGCATTCGAATCCGCCGTCGACGCCGGCATCCTGGAGGAGTACGACCAGCTCACCAAGGACACCCTGCGCAGGGACATCGACGCCCGGCTCTGGCTGATCCCCCCGGTCCCCGAGGACGCCAACACACGAGGTGGCCAGGGCAGCGGCTATCTGGAGCACTGCCGGGACCCGGAGGAGAACAAGCCGACGGGCGTACTCCATCCGTGGCTGCGGCTCGTGCTGCTCCAGGCATTGGCTCAGCACGAGCCCGACGGATCGACGGGCTGGGTCGCCGCCCACACGGCCCTGCGGGACTGGCACCGGCGTGAACAGCAGACCCAGCACCACCGCCTCGATGCCCTCTACCACTCCCTCGCCCTCAACGACCTCAACCAGGTCGTCGCCCACCTCGCCGGACAGTTCACGGAGCTTCCCGGCACCGATCAATGGCTGTACGAGCTGTACGCCATCACCGCGGCACCCATGCTGCTCCCCGTGGCTCCCCGGCAACGCGGGGAACGGGACCCGTCGCCCTCCGACCGGGTCCGCGAGCTCGCCGCCCGGCTGGCGCCCGGGGCCCTCGAAGAGCACTGGGCGCTCACCATGCTCGTGACCGCCCTGTGGCTGGCTGCCGATCCCCGTAACCGAGTGGCCAACTCCACGCCCGAGCTCAACTCCACGATCGCAGCAATGTTCCACACACTCGCCGCTCTGCCCCACAGCGGTGCCGCCGGCCTCCTCAGAGAGGCCGAGAGGTACGAACCGCGGCCATGACCGAGGTACGCACCGCGGCCACGGCCGCGTCCACCGGCCGACAGGAGACGACAGCACAATGGCGACGCTGCACGCACAGGACCGTCCCGATGACAATCCCCCCGTTCCGCGGTGGCGGTACATCGCCGCAGGTATCGTCGCGCTGCTCCTCGTCGGCGGTGGTCTCACCTTCCTCCTGCGGCCCGAGTCCACCGACTGCGCCGAGGGCGTGAAGAAGGTCGAGGTGGCCGGCGGAACACGCTGTGTGGGGCTCACCGACGGCAGCTATCCGTTCACCAAGGACCTGCGCGATGTGTCCCGCAGCATCGAGAAGGAGAATCAGCGGGTCACCCGCGAGGCCGCCGAGCCGGACGGCACGCCGTACGTCAGCATCGTGTATCTCCTGGGCATGGCACCGGGCAGAGGGGACAGCAACACCCCCGAATCCGTACGCCATGAGCTCGAGGGCGCGTACACCGCACAGTACGAGGTGAATCATCACCGCGGCCACGGCCACACTCCCCGGATCAGGCTGCTGCTCGGCGACGTGGGGAACGAGGAGGCGCAGCGCGACTACACCCTCAGCCAGATCAAGGCGCGCCGGGGCACCGACCGGATCGTCGCGGCCGCCGGCCTCGGCACCAGCCTCACCGGCACCAATGCGATGATCTCCAAGCTGAGCAAGCTGGACATCGCGGCCTTCGGCTCCGTCATCACCGCCGACGAGCTGGAGAAGACCGGTGGGCTGGTGCGGGTCGCGGCACCGAACGCCGATGAGGCGGCAGCCGCCGTGCAATTCCTCAAGTCCAAGGAACACGCCAAGGACCAGGTCCTCATCGTCCAGGACGCCAACGCGCAGGACCTCTACACCAAGACACTCGGCTCCAGGTTCGGCGCCGAGCTCCCGAAGGACCGGCTCGCGGCTCCGGAACCGATGCAGTACGACTCCTCCAAGTCCCAGCTCGCCACCTATTTCAACAACCAGATGCCCAATCTCTGCCTGAAACGCCCCGGTGTCGTCTACTTCGCCGGCCGGGGCCGCGATCTGCCGGACTTCCTCGCGCCGCTCGCCAACCGCCAGTGCAAGTCCGAGCAGATCACCGTCCTGTCAGGTGACGATGTGTCACAGGCCGCGCAGGCGGCCGGCTTCAACGATGTCAAGCAGGCACTGCGGAACGGGAACATCAAGCTTCTCTTCACCGGTCTCGCCCACCCCGGAGCCTGGACCAAGGCCCCGCAGTACTACGACAAGAACGCCATCGTCCCCTTCCGGCCGGGCGGTACCTTCACCACCACTTTCAAGGACGACAGTCTCGACGACGGCCAGGCCATCATGGGTTACGACGCCGTCCTCACCGCCGTCACGACGATCCGTAAAGCCGTGCCCCTGGAGAACTCCCACCAAGAGATCAAGCGCGATGCCGTCCTGCAGATGCTGACCACGCTCAACGACACCAACGCGGTCCCCGGAGCCAGCGGCTGGATCTCACTGCGGAACAACGGCAGCCCCAAGGACAAGGCCATCCCCATCATCGAAATCTCCAGCAACGGCACCACCCGAACCGTCGACGTAACCTCGAGCAACACGGGAGACGGCCACCCGTACACCCCCGAATGAGCACCGCCGGCGCGAGGGTGACCCCGGATGTGCGGGTGGTGCGCAAGGACGTGGCCATCGCCAGGACGCCGGCCGGCAAGTAGGCGGTGCCGGCGGATCGTGATGCCGCCCGTGCTCTGTTCGCATCGTGCTGAGGCCAGGCGAGACGCCGAGCGTATCAATCTCCGAACCTGTGGCCAGGATTTGACGGCGTGTATGCATAATGCTCGGCATGCCGAAGTTGATCTCCGCTGTTCGGGCCGTGCCTGCTCCGGCGTGCCCCGCAGCGGACCCGTTACCAGGGGCGACGACGGACTCGGACTGTTCCATCAGCGAGCCAGAGATTGGGAATTCGATGCGCCCCCGGACGCTGTTGCGGGTTTTGCTCACGGAGCGGGGCTGCGGCCACTTCGCGACGTTCGAAGAAGAGTTCACCCGGTCCGCCCGGCAGGCCGCCGTGAAGCTGAACCGGCCGGACCTGGCGACGGTGACGGCCTCGCAGGCCACGTGGAAGCGCTGGCTCTCCGGTGACCAGACCCCGCGAAGTGACGCCGCCGCCGTCCTCGAATTCATGCTCGGGGTTGACGTGGAGACGCTGCTGAGGACCGCGGCGGAGCGCGGTGTCGTACTTCCGGAGATCGCACCCAGTACCGCGCGAGATGTCGCGCGGTTCCTGAATGCCAGGTTCGACACGTCCCACCTGAACCCGATGGGCCGGGTTCCGGGCATGGAAGGCGTGTGGCACCTGGAGGGTCAGCGGTTCTTCGACGGTACGTCCGTCGCTGTCCAGATATACGAGGCCACGGAGCAGGACGGCCGAGTCGTCATCGGGCCCCATCACCACCCTCACATCCAGGCATTCACCCGGGCCACCCGCCGGGCGCTGGTTCTCGGTGCCCTCGGGGACGACGGCCTGTACGCCTTGGACGCCGCGCACGCTCGGCGGCAACTGGCGGTCACGGTCGAGACGCTGCCCATTTCGACACCGTACGAGATCGATGACCTCACGTACGGACTGCTGTGGGCGATGCTGAATCTCGACGACAGCCTGTCGGCCGACGACCATGCGCTGCACGCCGAACAGCAGATGCTGGAACCCTTGTGGGCGCAGCGGCGCTCGGCGGTTGCCCGCGCTGCCATACCGGAGCTCACGAATGTCGGCAGCGTGTGGCTCGGTATGTACTTCTGTGCCGAGCACATCATCCGGCGACTGGACGAGGACACCCGCGCGCCGGTCTTCTGGACCCCAGTACGTACCGGCGAGGAGGCTGCGGTCTGGCTGTTCTTCGCCTCCTGGCCGCAATTTCGCCTGGCCCTCAGGGAACGTCTCGCCGACGGGGATCCCGCCCCCGAGCGGGTGTTCTGCATCCCTGAGGACAATTCCCGGGCAAGTCAGCCCTACGAGCGGATACTGATCTGGCTGACGGTGGCCATGATGGAACGGGGTGGTCAGACCACCTGGGTGTGCGTGGAGCCGCGGTACGAGCGGATCGACGGCTTCGTGCTGGTTCCCGGGCGCCGAGTGATATCCGCCAGTTGGTCGGACTCCAGCGGGATTTGGCATGTAGACACCACGGACAGCTTCACCGATGTCAGCGCCTACGCCCAAGTGGTCGACCATGCTCGCAGGCAGAGCGTCACCAGTGGTGACACCTCCGAGGAGCGCCTTCGTTCCCTCGCCGACCATCTCGACCTCGACTGGGACTGGCTGGTGCGGCGCTGCCGCGAACTGGGCGCATACGGCATCGCGGGGATGCTGCGCCCGCGCAGCCGCCTCATCAGTGTCGAGGAACTCGAACAAGTCCTCTGCTACGTAGGCGAATTCGACGCCGACTGAGTCACCCGGGACGACGGGGTGACCATCGTCACCGGACCCAGGGCAGGGTCGTTTGCGGGTCGTTGCGGGGGCGGCCGGCGG
>NZ_NHSG01000244.1:0-9793 GCF_020024005.1 Streptomyces purpurogeneiscleroticus | reverse complement strand
GCGGCTGGCGGGGCGCGGTCGTGCCCTCGGCGGTGTCCGCCGCGGCCTCGGCCGCCTCGCTGCCCTGCGTACCGGTGGCAGCGGCCTCGTCCTCGATCGGGGCACCGTTGCGCATACGGCGGCGCTTGCGCGGCGTACGCGTACGCTCCGGGCGCTCCTCCTCGCGGTCCCGGCCGGCCTTGCGCGGCCCGCGGCCGCGGCCGCCGGTCTCACCGAGGTCCTCGACCTCCTCGGCCGCCAGGCCCGCACGGGTGCGCTCCGCGCGCGGCAGCACGCCGGTGACGCCCTGCGGGATGTTCAGCAACTCGTAGAGATGCGCGGAGGTGGAGTACGTCTCCTCCGGATCGTTGAACGAGAGGTCCAGCGCCTTGTTGATCAGCTGCCAGCGGGGGATGTCGTCCCAGTCGACCAGCGTGACGGCGGTGCCCTTGGCGCCCGCGCGGCCCGTACGGCCGATGCGGTGCAGGTAGGTCTTCTCGTCCTCGGGCGTCTGGTAGTTGATGACGTGCGTCACACCGCCGACGTCGATGCCGCGCGCGGCGACATCGGTGCACACGAGGACGTCGACCTTGCCGTTGCGGAAGGCGCGCAGCGCCTGCTCGCGGGCGCCCTGGCCGAGGTCGCCGTGGACCGCGCCGGAGGCGAAGCCGCGGCGCGCGAGCTGGTCGGCGATGTCGGCCGCGGTGCGCTTGGTACGGCAGAAGATCATCGCGAGCCCGCGGCCCTCGGCCTGCAGGATGCGCGAGACCATCTCCGGCTTGTCCATGGAGTGCGCGCGGAAGACGTGCTGGGTCGTGTTGGCGACCGTCGCGCCCTCGTCGTCGGGCGAGGTGGCGCGGATGTGGGTCGGCTGCGACATGTAGCGCCGCGCCAGCGAAATGACCTGGCCGGGCATGGTCGCGGAGAACAGCATGGTCTGCCGCTTGGCCGGGAGGTACTGGATGATCTTCTCGACGTCCGGCAGGAAGCCGAGGTCGAGCATCTCGTCGGCCTCGTCCAGGACGAGGGCGCGGACCTGCGAGAGGTCCAGCTTCTTCTGGCCCGCCAGGTCCAGCAGCCGGCCCGGGGTGCCGACGACGACGTCGACGCCCTTCTGGAGCGCCTCGACCTGGGGCTCGTACGCCCGGCCGCCGTAGATGGCGAGCACGCGGACATTACGGACCTTGCCGGCGGTCAGGAGGTCGTTGGTGACCTGCTGGCACAGCTCGCGGGTGGGGACGACGACCAGCGCCTGCGGCGCGTCGGTCAGCTGCTCGGGCTTGGCCCGGCCGGCCTCGACGTCGGCGGGGACGGTGACGCGCTCCAGGAGCGGGAGGCCGAAGCCGAGGGTCTTGCCGGTGCCGGTCTTGGCCTGGCCGATGACGTCGGAGCCGGAGAGGGCCACCGGGAGGGTCAGGGCCTGGATGGGGAACGGAGTCATGATGCCGACGGCCTCGAGGGCTTCGGCGGTCTCGGGGAGGATCCCGAGGTCTCGGAACGTAGACAGGATGCTTGCCTCTTCTGTGAGTCGCGGCGCGAGGCGACGAAGGGGATCGACCGTGCCTTGCCTGCCGTCGTACGGGGTCGTACTCGGCTCGGCCCGGCCTCCTAGGGCCGGATGGCGCGGGACCACTGCCTTCGCTCAGGCGCTCGTGCCGCGAGCGGTGTTCCTCTGCCGTGCGCTGTCTGTACGCGTCGGGGCAGAGGGCGGTCGGGGTGGAGCCGATCGGGCCACCGACCGGGCATCCGCATTCGTGAAACACCCACCGAAACTTCGGCGGGCTCTTTACCACCATACCCCGGATGAGCGCATGTGTGTCCGGGCAATCGTTCGGTCGAGTGGGACCCGAGTGGCTGACCAGGCCCTTCCCCGGGTTGCCGAGCGGGCTATTGTGCGCTCCATGGAGACGCCTGACAACGCCACCGCCGACGCCCCCGCCACGCCCGACGAGCCCACCGGGATCGCCGCCCAGACCTGGGAGGAGGCGGCCGCCGACCCGCAGTACCGGGCCGCGGTGATCGACCTGCTCGGCGCCCTCGCGTACGGCGAGCTGGCCGCCTTCGAGCGGCTGGCCGAGGACGCCAAGCTGGCGTCCACGACGGACGACAAGGCGGAGCTGGCGAAGATGGCGACGGCGGAGTTCCATCACTTCGAGCGGCTGCGCGAGCGGCTCGCGCAGATCGACGCGGAGCCCAACGCGGCCATGGAGCCGTTCGCCGCCGCGCTGGACGAGTTCCACCGCCAGACCGCGCCGTCGGACTGGCTGGAGGGCCTGGTCAAGGCGTACGTCGGCGACTCCATCGCCAGCGACTTCTACCGCGAGGTGGCGGCCCGGCTGGACTCCGACACCAAGGAGCTGGTGCTCGGTGTGCTGGATGACACAGGGCACGCCTCCTTCGCCGTCGAGAAGGTCCGCGCGGCCATCGAGGCCGATCCCCGGGTCGGCGGCCGGCTCGCGCTGTGGGCGCGCCGCCTGATGGGCGAGGCCCTCTCCCAGGCGCAGCGGGTGGTCGCGGACCGGGACGCGCTGTCGACGATGCTGGTCGGCGGTGTGGCCGACGGCTTCGACCTGGCTGAGGTCGGCCGGATGTTCTCGCGCATCACCGAGGCGCACACCAAGCGGATGGCGGCCCTGGGGCTGGCTGCGTAAGCGGGCCCCGGCCCGGCGCGTAAGCGGGCCCCGGCCCGGGCTGCGCCGGCAGGCCCCGGACGGCGCGCCCGGCGGGCGTGCGATCACTCACATCTCTGTGCGCCGCGCACTGCCTCGGCAGGCGGGGCGCACAGACATGAACGCGCCGTTTCTCCGTCCGGACATCGGCCGGAAACCGTCCGTCCCGGCGCCGGTCCTTCCGGGAGCTGTCCGTCAGGGCTCGGGGAGCTTGGAGCCGGGCTTCTCAGGCCGCCGTCGCTGATCGGCGCAGCCGACGGGCGGGCCGGGGCTCGGGGCGCAGCAGCAGCGAGAGCAGCGCCGCGGACAGGCCCAGGGCCACGACAAGGACGACCGGTGCCCGCCCCGCCCCCAGGATCGTGTGCGCCAGCAGCGCGCCGAAGACGGCCGCCGCGGGTCCCGTGGACAGCGTCAGGCTGCGCTTCGGGAAGCGGCCGGGCAGCCGCCGGAGGGCGGCGAGGGCGAGCGCGAGGCCCAGGGCAGCGGCGCCGAGCACTTCCAAGATCATGTTTCCCCTCCCGCACACGGATGACGCCGCCGCACGGCGGCGTCGTCATGGCCATTCGGGGCCGTCGTACCCAAGGGGCGCCACGGGCAATCGTGCCGGGCCGGACAAAGGTGCGATCACTGCGCTGAGCAGGGGAAAAGCGCCCTACAGTGCGGAGAGCGGGCACACGGCGCGGAGAGTGGGCGCATACGTACGGGCGGCGCCCCGGGGACCGTCTCCCCGGGGCGCCGCCCGTCATACGTGCTGTGCGCGGCAGGCGTCCTACAGAGCGCCGAAGCCCACCTTGCGCCCGGCGGGCTCGCCGATCTCGACGTACGCCAGCCGGTCCGCCGGTACGAGGACCTTGCGGCCGTGTTCGTCCTCCAGGCTCAGCAGCTGCGACTTGCCGGCCAGCGCGGCGGCTACCGCGCTCTCGACCTCCTCGGCAGGCTGCGAGCTCTCCAGGACGATCTCGCGGGGCGCGTGCTGCACGCCGATCTTGACCTCCACGGCTTATGTCCCTCCGACGGTCTCGGTCCCCCCGGCCTGACCAGGGGGCGGTGTGCGCGACGATCCGCGCCGTACGCAGCACACATTAGCCCGGTACGGGGACGGACAGGCCGCTATGGAGCACGCCCGCAGCGAACACGGGGCCCGGTGCCCCGTGTGCCGCGGCGGGCGTCAGTGGCCCTCGGTGCCGTGCAGCGGGAAACCCGCGATGCCCTTCCAGGCCAGCGAGGTGAGCAGCTGCACGGCCGTGTCGCGGGTGACCGTGCGCTCGCTGGAGAGCCAGTACCGCGCGACGACCTGGGACACGCCGCCCAGGCCCACCGCGAGCAGCATGGACTCCTCCTTGGACAGCCCGGTGTCCTCCGCGATCACGTCACTGATCGCCTCGGCGCACTGCAGCGAGACCTTGTCCACGCGCTCACGGACAGCCGTCTCGTTGGTCAGGTCCGACTCGAACACCAGGCGGAACGCGCCGCCCGGGTCCTCCACGTACGCGAAGTACGCGTCCATGGTCGCCGCGACCCGCTGCTTGTTGTCGGTCGTGGAGGCCAGGGCCGTCCGTACCGACTGCAGCAGCGCCTCGCAGTGCTGGTCCAGCAGGGCGAGGTAGAGGTCGAGCTTGCCGGGGAAGTGCTGGTAGAGCACCGGCTTGCTGACGCCGGCCCGCTCGGCGATGTCGTCCATCGCCGCAGCGTGGTACCCCTGCGCCACGAAGACTTCCTGTGCAGCGCCCAGGAGCTGGTTGCGCCGCGCTCGGCGCGGCAGGCGCGTGCCCCGAGGGCGCGCGGCCTCTGTCTGCTCGATGGCGCTCACGCCGCCTCCCAGTGTCGTTCCTTACGAGATGCACACAGCACGGTGCACCGCGCCCGCCATCGTACTTTTGGGTAACGAGGCTGTGCGCGGTCAGGAGCGAGAATTTATCCGCCCGGGGCCCGCGGGAAGCCGACATACCGGTTCAGGTCACCGGTAATCGTCTTCGTCCAGCTCGACCACCCGGGCTTGTTCTGCGCGGTCCGCTTCGTTCGCCGTGTCGGGATCGCCCCCGGTCAGTGCGTCGTCTTGGTGTGGAGCGATGTCCGTGAGCTGTTCCTGGGCGTCCGCCTCGGGTGCTTCCGCGTCGATTTCGGCCGCCTCGTCCTTGTCGAAGGTTTCCGGATCTGTGGGGTCGACAGGCATGGTGGCTCCCCTTTCCTGGGCGAGCGCCCTTTACACGAGCCTAGGAGAGGGGATTGCCCGGCGCGACGCGGTACGCGCCGCGAACGGGTGGCGGTACTGGGGGCGCGCGGCCGCGTGTCTACGAGAGGGGGCGCGCGTCTACGGGAGAGCCGCGCCGCTGTCTACGAAGCGGCGGCGGCGCTTCGAGGCGCGCCCGTGACGCAAGAGACGTGTGATGGCGAACACATCGGAAGGGGCGTGATCGTCTCGTAACATCGACGCATGTCTTCCACGGAGCCGCCGGACACCCGAACCGCGCTCCCGGTGCCGCCCGGGGGCCCGGGCCCGCGCGTCGGCGCCGAGGAGACGCTGCGCAGCGTGAGCCTGCCGGGCGCGACGCTCAGCGTCCGCGCGCCCGCCCGAGTGCGCGAGGGCCTGCCGCCCGCCCTGTACGTGCACGGCCTCGGCGGCTCGTCGCAGAACTGGTCCGCCCTGATGGCGCTGCTCGCCGACCGGGTGGACGGTGAGGCGCTGGACCTCCCCGGGTTCGGCGACTCCCCGCCCCCGGACGACGGCAACTACTCCATCAGCGGCCAGGCCCGCACGGTCATCCGGTTCCTCGACCAGCGCGGCCGCGGCCCCGTCCACCTCATCGGGAACTCCATGGGCGGCGCGGTCTCGACCCGGGTCGCCGCGGTCCGCCCCGACCTCGTGCGGACCCTGACGCTGGTCTCGCCCGCGCTGCCCGAGCTGCGCCCGCAGCTCAGCGCGCTGCCCACGGGGCTGCTGGCGGTCCCCGGCATCACCACCCTCTTCAGCCGCCTGACGCGGGACTGGACGGCCGAGCGCCGCACCCGTGAGGTGCTCGCCCTCTGCTACGGCGACCCCGCGATGGCCACACCCGAGGAGGTGGCGGCGGCGGTCGAGGAGACCGCGCGCCGCCTGGAGCTGCCGTACTTCTGGGAGGTCATGGAGCGCGCCTCGCGCGGCATCGTGAACGCCTACACGCTCGGCGGCCAGCACAACCTGTGGCGGCAGGCGGAGCGTGTCCTCGCGCCGACCCTGCTCATCTACGGGGGCCGGGACCGGCTGGTCTCCTTCCGGATGGCCCGCAGGGCCGCTGCCGCGTTCCGCGGTTCGCGCCTGCTCACGCTCCCCGAGGCGGGCCACGTCGCGATGATGGAGTACCCCTCGACCGTCGCCCGCGCCGTCCGGGAGCTGCTGGACGACACGGAGCGCGAGGCTGCGGGAGAAGCGGCCGGCGGCCGGGAGGGCCGTACTGCCCGCCGCGCGACGGGTGACACGACCGCCGATGCGAGCAGGAGCTGACGGGCCCAGTGGGACGCCATAGCCGCCGGACCCCGGAGGGGACGACCGACACCACGGAGAGCGCTGCCGTTACGGGGGCGACCGGTGCCGCCGCCCCGTGGGGCGAGCGCGCCGCGGCCGCCCGGAGGCCCGCGGAAGCGGCCGACGCGGCGCAGCAGGACCACGACGCCGTGGCGGGCCCCCAGGCCGCCTCCGGGTCCCGTACGGGCCGCCGGCGGCGGCGCGGTGAGCCCGGTCCCGAGGCCGGCCCTCCGGTGCGCGGCGGACACCCCGAGCAGTGGGAGCCCGCTGTCACGCCGGGGCAGGGCGTCCCCGTGCTGCCGCACCAGCGCGGTACCGGTGGCGCGCGGCCCGGCGTACTGGGTACGCCGGTCGATCCGGGCGGCGGCCGGCCGGGGCCGAAGCAGGAGTACCTGGACGCCTTTGCCAACGATGCCCAGTTCGCGGCCGGCACCCCTTCGGCCGCGGGACCGCGTCCCCCGAAGGCCGCGCGGCCCCCGGCGGGCCCCTTGTCCTCGCCCGCCTCGGACACGCCGCAGGGGCTCTCCCCGTCGCCCGCGCCGTCCCCGTATGCGCCCGGGGTGGACGAGGAGATCGCCGCCTACGAAGCGGAGTTCGGGCACCCCGGGGCGCTGGAGGACGACGTGGCCGGTGACGCCCGGCGGCGCAAGGGTGCCAAGGGGCGCACGTTCACCGGCGTGGCCGCCGCCGCGGTGACCACCGTGCTCGCGGTGGTGGTCGCCGGTCAGGTCGCCGACGCCCGCAAGAACGGCGTCGACGGGCCGTCGCCGAGCGGCGGGGACGCGTCGCCGGAAAGAGAACAGGACGCCGGCCGGCCGCACGGCGGCCCCACGGCCGCGCCCGCCACGTACGCCGCGAAGATGGCCAAGGTGTATCCGCTCGCCGCCGACCTCAAGGGCAGCGGGACGTTCACGCCGGCCGGCGGCGCCGCTCCGGCGCCGGGGCGCGGCCAGGTGGTGCGCTATCGCGTCGACGTCGAGGACGGGCTGCCGCTGGACGGCGAGCTCTTCGCCGAGGCGGTGCACAAGACCCTGAACGACGACCGCAGTTGGGCGCACGGAGGGAAGCGCTCGTTCGCCCGCGTCGCCTCGGGCAAGGCCGACTTCGTGATCACCCTGGCGAGCCCCGGCACCACCGACGAGTGGTGCGCCAAGTCCGGCCTGGACACCAGCGAGGACAAGGTCTCGTGCGACTCCGCCGCGACCGAGCGCGTGATGATCAACGCGTACCGGTGGGCGCGTGGCGCGGCGACGTACGGCCCCGACAAGATGTACGCGTACCGGCAGATGCTGATCAACCACGAGGTGGGGCACCGGCTCGGCCACGACCACGAGGGCTGCCGCCGGCAGGGCGCGCTCGCGCCCGTGATGATGCAGCAGACCAAGTTCCTGACCACGGACGGCGCCACCTGCCGCCCGAACGCCTGGCCGTTCCCGACCGGCTGAGCGGCGCGCTCCGGTACCGCCTCAGAACGCCCGGCCTGGTGGAAAGTTACGCCTCTTCACCCCTTTTGGTGGCGCGATGGACAACCGTCCGTCGCGCCACCGGTGCTTCTGCGTAGCGTCGTGTTGCAGGCGGTGACGATCCGGCCACCGCCCGGAAGGACGCCGATCCGAGGACGGGGGTGCGCTCGTGCGCATTGGACTGCTCACCGAGGGTGGCTATCCGTACGCGTCCGGTGAAACGCGAGCCTGGTGCGACCGCCTTGTGCGCGGGCTCACCGGCCATGACTTCGAGGTGTACGCGCTCGGCGACGGCTCCGGGGCGCACGCGCCGGGCCGGGACGCCGTGCGGCCCCGGAGCGGCCGGCGCGGGGCCCGGCGCGGCCGGACGGCCGGCGTGAGCCGCCGCGAACGGCAGCGTTTCGCCGGGCACTTCGCCGATCTCGCGGCTGCGTTCTGCGGCCCGCCGGGGGAGGCCGGGCACGAGGCGGACCGTTTCGCCGCCGGTCTGTACGGCCTCGCCGACCTGGCCCGCGGCACCGGCGCGCTGCCGGAACTGCTCCGCTCCGAAACGGCCGTCCGCATCCTGGAGGCCGCCTGCCGCGCCCCCGGTGCGCTGCCGGCCGCGCGGGCCGCCCAGGTCACCGACCTGCTGGCCGTCACCGAGGCGCTCGACAGCGCCCTGCGCCCGCTGTCGCTGGACTGGTACGGCGACGGTACGGGCGGTCCGTACGGGGACGGGCGCGGCGCGGGGCCCGAGGGGCGAGGGCTCGGCGGGGTCGACCTCTGCCACGTGACGTGCGGCGGCCCGGCGGCTCTCACCGGACTGCTGGCCAAACGCTTCTGCGGTACTCCGCTCCTGGTCACGGAGTACGGCGTACGGCTGCGCGAGCACCATCTCGGGCGCGCCACGGCAGCGCTCAGCTCCCCCGTGCACGCGCTGCTGGCCGCTTTCGAGGGCGCGCTGGCCGCCGAGACGTACCGCACGGCCGACCTGATCACCCCCGGCAACACCCGCATCCGCCGCTGGCAGGAGCGGTGCGGCGCGCCCCGTGACCGGCTCCGTACGGTCTATCCGGGCATGGACGCCGGGCCGTTCGCCCGCGTCCCGGACGCCGCGGCCGACGACTCCAAGACGCTGGTGTGGGTCGGCACGGTCGAGCCCGACAAGGACCTCATCGGGCTGCTGCACGCCTTCGCGCAGATCCGCGCGGCCGAGCCGGACGCGACGCTGCGCATCATCGGCGCGCCCGGCGCCGGCCCCGAGGCGCCGGCCTATCTGGCGCACTGCCGTGCGCTGGCCGCGCAGCTCTTCCCGGACGAGGCCGCCAGCGCGGTCACGGTCGGCGAGAACCCCGTCTCGTTCGAGAAGATCGGCGACCCCGGGGTGGCGGGGCCGGCCGACGCCTACGAGGCGGGCGCGGTGCTGGTGCTCTCCAGCGTCGTCGGCGGTTTCCCGAGGACGCTGGTGGAGGCGATGTTCTGCGGCCGGGCCACGGTGTCCACGGATGTGGGCGCCGTCTGCGAGGTCATCGGAGGAACGGGCCTGGTCGTACCGCCGCGCAACCCACGGGCGCTGGCCGACGCGTGCACCGCCCTGCTGGGAGACCCGGAGCGGCGGGCCCGGCTGGGCGCCGCGGCCCGTGCACGGGCACTCGAACTGTTCACCGTCGAGCAGAACATCGCGGCATTTCGTGGCATCTATCTGGAGCTGATGTCGCGCGCCCAGGTCAGGCACGCGGAGCGGGACGTGGACGGCGCGCCGCGCCCCTTCGCGCGCCCCGCCGAGTCGCGCCTGCCGGACCCGTGGGGCGCCACCGGCCCGTCGTCCGCGCCGCAGGACCGCGGCCACACCCCGAGCTGGGCCCGGCCGCCCGCCGTACCGCACGACTCCGGAGCGCGGGTGCCGGCCGGACTCGCCCGGAGCAGAGGAGGAGGCGACGCATGACCGCGTACCGGACGCGGGCCGCGCAACGGCCCGACACCCCTGTGACCCCGCAGAGCCCGGGGGGCTGGGACCCCCGCTCCAGCGCGATGCTCGGGGGAGGCCCTGCGGAGGGCACTGGCGACCCCGGAGGCGCCGGGCGCCCCGGAGTTCCCGGCGGTCCCGGGCCGGCGCCTGACGAGGGCAGGACGCCCGCTCGCGGAGCGGCAACGGCTTCCGGAGCGGCCTCTGTTCCCGGTGCGGCCGCTGTTCCCGG
>NZ_NHSG01000243.1:0-29753 GCF_020024005.1 Streptomyces purpurogeneiscleroticus | reverse complement strand
GCTTGAGGAGCAGCCTGATGTCCGACTTCGTACCCGGACTCGAAGGAGTCGTCGCGTTCGAGACGGAGATCGCCGTGCACCGTGCCCTCGGGCCACTTGCGGGCCGCCGCCCAGCCCTCCGGCGTGACCGCCAGACCCGCGCTGGCCCGCACCGAACCGCGGCGCCGGTACGCCTGGACGGCCGGGTGACCCGGTACGTACGTCAGCGGGATGCCGGTCCCCGTGACCGGCTGCGCGGGCCCGGGCGCGCCCGCGGGCGAGGCGAGCATGCGGATCAGCCGGGGCGCGGGCTCGGTCGCGTCGTCGGGAGCCGCCGCCAGATCCGCGTCCTCGATGGGCGTGGTCGCGTCCATGCCGGAGAGCGGCGGACCGGCGGGCGAGGGGGACATGGCGAGATCGACCAGGCCGTGGTCGGCGAAGCCGGCCAGCGCGAAGTCGAGGTGGACGGCGGCCGCCTCCTCCGGGTCCTCGCACTCGGCGGCCGCGCGACCCGCGCGGTGCAGCTGGTTGGCGCGGAAGCGCAGCAGCGAACTGTCCTGTTCGGTGCGCTTGAGGTCGGTGATGTCCTGGAAGAGCCAGCCGACGCCGAGCGGGACAGGCTCCTCGGCGAGCGGCGACGCCAGCCGCAGGAAGCCGCTGCGCCAGCACCGGCGGGGCTCCTCGGCCTCCTCGGAGCGGAGCGTCACCCACAGCTCGGTGGCGGCCGGGGGCGCGCCCTCCGCCAGTACGTGCTGGAGCGCGGCCTCCAGCTCCTCGACGCCCTGGGCCAGCAGATCGCCCAGCGGGCGGCCGAGGACGTGCGTGCGCCCGAGGCCCAGGGCGCGCGCGGCGTGGGCGTTGACCACGGCGGGGCGCAGGTCGGCGTCGACGAGCACCACGCCCCAGGACGCGTCGTCGAAGAGGGCTTCGCTGAGCGCGATGGAGCGTTCGAGGTCGATCTGGGTGTGGACCTCGCTGAAGGCGCAGTACACGCCGGCGGGCGCGCCGTCGGCGCCGGTGACGGCCGAGGACTGGGTCCGTACGAGGACCCGGCCGCCCTCCTTGGTGAGCAGCGCGAACTCGTGCACCTGGCGGCCCGGGGAGGTCATCGCGGCCATCAGCGCCGCGTGCACCTCGTCGGCGTCCTCGGCGCGCACCGCCCAGCCGGCCAGCCCCTCGCGGCCGACCGCCTCGGCGGCGGTCCAGCCGAGGATGCGCTCGGCCTCGCGGTTCCAGTGGGTGACGGTGCCGTCGGCGTCGAGGGCGCACAGGGCGGCGTCCATGCCGTCCAGGAGGGCGGCGAGCAGGCCGGAGTCCTCACTGTCGGGTGGCGGCGGCGGGTCCGTGTCCGCTCCCTGGTCGTGGCTCTGGTCCGGGCGGCCCGGTTCCCCGGGCAGCGCGGCATTGAAGTGGCGGGACGAAGCAGTCACTGGCACCCCCTGCTGGACGCGGCTGCACGTGCTGCACGTCGGATCATTCAACTGGAACGTGACACAGCCCACACCCCATTCCGCGAAATCGATGCACGCCGGAAATTCGGTTGTGAGGAGCCGGACGGGTTCCTAGTGTGTGGTGCACACGAGAAGGGAGGTGGTTCGGCAGATGTATGCACACCGGACGCGTGAGGTGGCTGCGGGCTAGCGGCCCGTCGCTTCACTCAGTGCAGCGCCGGACCAGCGCACGAGACCTGTGCGCAGCCGGCCAATCCCCAGCAGTCACCCGACCCGCGGGCCGCCGGTTCGTCCGACCGGCCCCCGACGCCTCAGGGCGCCGGGGCAGTGGCCCGCGGGTCGTCTGCGTCTCCGGACGCTTCCGGGCCCGGCCGGCCCCTCAGGGCGCCAGCCGCTCCACCGTCCAGCCCGCCTCCGTGCGCACGTACCGCAGCCGGTCGTGCAGGCGGTTCTCGCGCCCCTGCCAGAACTCCACGGACTCGGCGGCGACCCGGTAGCCGCCCCAGTGCGGCGGCGCCGGCACCTGCTCGCCCTCGGGGTAGCGGGCCGTGAGCTCCGCGTAGGCCCGCTCCAGCTCCTCGCGGGAGCCGACCACCGAGGACTGCTCGCTGGCCCAGGCGCCCAGCTGGGAGCCGTGCGGGCGGGTGCGGAAGTACGCGGCGGTCTCGTCGCGGCCGATGCGTTCGGCGGTGCCGCCGACGATGACCTGGCGGGCGAGCGGGTGCCAGGGGAAGAGCAGCGAGACGGCCGGGTTCCCGGCGAGGTCGCGGCCCTTGCGGCTGGCGTAATTGGTGAAGAAGACGAAGCCGCGGTCGTCGAACGCCTTCAGCAGGACGGTGCGGGAGCTGGGCCGCCCGGCGGCGTCCGCCGTGGAGACGACCATGGCGTTGGGCTCATGTATGCCGCTCGCGGCCGCTTCTTTGAACCAGCGCGCGAACTGTTCGTACGGAGTGCCGGCGAGATCTTCCTCGGCGAGGCCGTGCGCGCGGTACTGGGCGCGCATCGAGGCGGGGTCGGGGTGGTGGGCTGCGGATGCGGCGTCGGCAGAGTGCACGGGCATATCTTGCAGCATCGGCCGGGTCGCGCGGGCGGTCGGCGGCAGGCTCGTGAGCCACTCGTGGCCAGGCAGTCTGCCCGTCTTCGGTGGCGTGTAACCCTCCCGTTGGGAAATCGCACAGTGTGCCGGATGTCACGCTTCCCCGCATGTGGGGAAACCACCAAAATCGTCTGCTGGGACGCTGTGGGCTCCGGACATCCGGAGATATGGTGTCCGCCCCCGGAACGCCGGAACGAACCAGTGACGCGCCGTCCCCGCCGCGGTCCGACCGGAAACGCGGGGACCGCCGGGCGAGCGCGAGCAGTCCAGGCAAGGAGCACCGACGACCGCAGCGCACATGACCGCACGGCCCCGACCGAACGGCAGCGCGGCCACGAGCCGACGCGCCGTCCCTAGCTTGAGGAGCAGCCTGATGTCCGACTTCGTACCCGGACTCGAAGGAGTCGTCGCGTTCGAGACGGAGATCGCCGAACCTGACAAGGAAGGCGGCTCGCTGCGGTACCGCGGCGTCGACATCGAAGACCTGGTCGGCAAGGTGTCGTTCGGGAACGTGTGGGGCCTGCTGG
This sequence comes from Streptomyces purpurogeneiscleroticus, assembly GCF_020024005.1. Lineage (NCBI taxonomy): Bacteria > Bacillati > Actinomycetota > Actinomycetes > Kitasatosporales > Streptomycetaceae > Streptomyces > Streptomyces purpurogeneiscleroticus. The sequence continues at coordinate 26,700 of NZ_NHSG01000243.1, read as the reverse complement.
TCGACGGGGCGTTCAACCCCGGCCTGCCGCCGGCCGAGCCGTTCCCGATCCCCGTGCACTCCGGCGACATCCGCGTCGACGTCCAGTCCGCGCTGGCGATGCTCGCCCCGGTATGGGGCCTGAAACCGCTGCTGGACATCGATGAGGCCGAGGCGCGCGACAATCTGGCGCGCGCCGCCGTCATGGCCCTGTCCTACGTCGCCCAGTCGGCCCGCGGCCAGGGCCTGCCGATGGTCCCGCAGAAGGAGATCGACAAGGCGGACACCATCGTCGAGCGGTTCATGAAGCGGTGGCGGGGCGAGCCCGACCCCAAGCACGTGAAGGCCGTCGACGCGTACTGGACGTCGGCCGCCGAGCACGGCATGAACGCCTCGACCTTCACCGCCCGCGTCATCGCCTCCACGGGTGCCGACGTGGCCGCCGCGCTCTCGGGTGCGGTGGGCGCGATGTCCGGTCCGCTGCACGGCGGCGCGCCGTCCCGCGTACTGGGCATGATCGAGGAGATCGAGCGCACCGGTGACGCGAAGGCGTACGTGAAGCAGGCGCTGGACCGCGGCGAGCGGCTGATGGGCTTCGGGCACCGGGTGTACCGCGCGGAGGACCCGCGGGCGCGCGTGCTGCGCCGGACGGCCAAGGAGCTGGGCGCGCCGCGCTTCGAGGTCGCCGAGGCACTGGAGAAGGCGGCGCTGGAAGAGCTGCACAACCGCCGGCCCGACCGGATTCTCGCGACCAACGTGGAGTTCTGGGCGGCGATCACGCTGGACTTCGCCGAGGTCCCGGCGCACATGTTCACGTCGATGTTCACCTGCGCCCGGACGGCCGGCTGGAGCGCGCACATCCTGGAGCAGAAGCGGACCGGCCGGCTGGTGCGGCCCTCCGCCCGGTACGTGGGACCGGCGGCGCGCAGCCCGCGCGACATCTCCGGGTACGAGGACATCTCGGCCCGCTGACGGCCGGAGAGCCGTAGCTGACGGCCGGCGCCCTCAGTGGCCCAGTGCCCCGTCCAGGAGACGGGACCACTGGGCCACTACGCGTTCGCGGCGGGGGGTGTCGTCGCTGAGGAGAGTGGCCAGCCCCAGGCCCCGGGCCATGTCGAGGAGGCCCTGGACGGTTTCGCGTACACCGGGGACCGACTCGTCGGCGCCCAGGAGTTCCACGGCGATGCGGTGCGACTCGCGGCCGACGCGGGCCTCCAGTTCGGTGACCCGGCCATGCAGCTGGTCCTCGTTGGCTGCGGCGACCCAGAGGTGCAGCGCGGCCCGGAAGAGCGGGCCGGTGTAGAGGTCCACGACGGCGGCGACCACGGCCCGGCGGTCGGCCGGCGCGGAGGCGGGGAAGAGGGTACGGAGGGCCTGAGAGCGTTCCTCGGCCACGTATTCGACCGCCGCCGTGAAGAGGTCTTCGCGGGTGGGGAAGTGGTGCTGCGCTGCACCCCGGGAGACGCCGGCGCGTTCGGCCACGACCGAGACCGTGGAGCCCGCCCAGCCATGTTCCGCCAGGCAGGAGACGGCGGCTTCGAGGAGCTTGCGGCGGGTGGCGCGGCTGCGTTCCTGCTGGGGTTCTCGGCGTGGTGAGGTCATCGTGACCATGATGGCTCCCGGCGTTCGAGGAAGGCCGTCATGCCCTCCCGTGCTTCGTCCGAGGAGAATAGGCGGGCCGACAGGCCGGCCAGGGCGGCAGTGTCGCGGTCGAAGGTGCGGAGCGTATCGGCCGTGGTGAGCCGCTTGGATTCGGCCAGTCCCTGGGGGGATGCCTTGCGGAGACCGGCGAGGAGGGGGGCGAGTGCCTCGTCCACGTCCTCCGCGGCCAGGGTGATCAGGCCCGTACGGGCCGCCTCCGTGGCGTCGAAGCGTTCGCCGGTGAGGTAGTAGCGGGAGGCGGCCCGGGGGTCCATGCGGGGCAGTACCGGCATGGAGATCACCGCGGGGGCGAGGCCGAGTCGCGCCTCGGTGAAGGCGAAGGTCGCGGCGGGGCCCGCCACGGAAATATCGCAGGCGGCCAGGAGGCCCAGGCCGCCGGCCCGTACATGACCCGTGACCCGGGCGACGACGGGCCTGGGCAGCTCGACGAGCGTGCGGAGGAGGCGGGCCAGCCCCAGCGGGCCGTCCTCGGCCGCGCCCGATGCCGCTTCGGAGAGGTCGGCGCCGGCGCAGAACGTGGTGCCGGTGTGGGTCAGGACGACGGCCCGGGTTTCGGGGTCCTCGACGGCATCGGCCAGTGCCTGGTGGAGCTCGGTGACCAGGGCGGCGGAGAGCGCGTTGCGGTTGTGGGGCGAGTCGAGGGTGAGGGTGGTGATGCCGCGCTCGTGGGAACGGTGAACGAGCGTCATGCGGTCCTCCTTTCCCGGGCGCGGAGTTCGCGCCGCAGGATCTTGCCGCTGACGGCGCGCGGCACGGTGTCCGTGAACTCCACCCGCCGGATCTTCTTGTAGGGGGCCACCCGGGCCGCAACGTACGCGATGATCTCCTCCTCGGTGAGCAGGGACCCCGGCTGCGGCACGACGTACGCCTTGGGGATCTCGTTGCCGTCGGCGTCGGTCACGCCGATGACGGCCGCGTCGGCGATGTCCTCGTGCTGGAGGAGCAGCGCCTCCAGGTCGGCGGGGGCCACCTGGTACCCCTTGTACTTGATCAGTTCCTTGACCCGGTCGACGACGTACAGCCAGCCGTCCGCGTCGCAGTAGCCGATGTCGCCCGTGTGCAGCCAGCCCTCGGCGTCGATCATGGCGTCGGTGGCCTCGGGGCGGCCCAGATAGCCCTTCATGACCTGGGGGCCGCGGATGAGGATCTCGCCGGTGGCGTCCGGGCCGAGGTCGGCGCCGCCGTCCAGGTCGAGGATGCGCATCTCGGTACCGGGCAGCAGCTTGCCGACCGTGCCGGGCGGCGCCTCGTCGGCGTCCCGCGGCACGACGTGGGTGCCGGGCGAGAGTTCGGTCATGCCGTACGCCTGGAGGAGCGGCGGCAGTCTCAGCCGGCCGGCGCACGCGGCCGCCAGGTCGGCGTCCAGCGGCGCGGCCGCGCTGAGCACGTACTCCAGCGAGGAGAGGTCCCGGCCCGCGACGGCCGGGTGCTTGGCGAGCGCCAGGACGATCGGCGGGGCCACGTAGATCGCGTTGACCCGGTGGGTCTCGATGGCGGTCAGGAAGGTGTCGAGGTCGAAGCGGGGCAGGACGACGACGGTGGCGCCCTGCCGGAGCGGGGCGTTCATCAGCGCGGTCATCCCGTAGATGTGAAAGAAGGGGAGCACCGCGAGAATGCGGTCGCCGGGGCCGCCGCTGAGGACGCCCTCCAGCTGGACGAGGTTGGTGGCGATGTTGCGATGGGTGAGCATCACGCCCTTGGGCGCGCCGGTGGTACCGGAGGAGTACGGCAGGCAGGCCAGGTCCTCGGCCGGGTCGATCGCGACCTGCGGCTCGGGCGCCTCGGTGGCCAGCAGGTCGGCCAGGGAGCGGTGGCCCTCGGCCCCGTCGCAGACGAAGATCTCCGTCACGCCGCCGCACTTCTCCGCCGCGGTCCGGGCGGTGGCCAGCAGCATCGAGACCGTCACCAGCCAGCGGGCGCCCGAGTCGCGCAGTTGCTTCGCCACCTCGTCCGCGGTGGCAAGCGGATGGACGGGCGTGACGACGGCGCCGCAGCGCGAGGCGGCGTAACAGACGAGGGGGTACGCGAGGGAGTTCGGGCTGTGCAGGGCCAGCACATCGCCCTTGCGGACGCCCGCTTCGGCGAGGGCCGCGGCGAGCCGGCGAGTGCGGGCGTCCAGCCCGGCGTAGCTGAGGGTGGTGCCGGTCAGGCCGTCGACCAGGGCCACCCGGTCGGCGTGCGCGACGGCCGAGTGGCCCAGTACTGCTTCGTGGATGGGCAGGTCGAGCGGTGCGACATCGGGGTACTCGCTGCGGAACACCATGGACTCACGGCCCTTCGCTCGGTGGTCGGACGGCTGCCGGCTGCGGAGTGGGGGGGCGGACGACGGCTGACGATGTCCCGCAGCATGACGGCAGTCAGTACGACTTGGGGAGTCCCAGGGACTGGTGGGAGACGAAGTTCAGGATCATCTCGCGGCTGACCGGGGCGATTCTGGCCACCCGGGCCGCGGTGATCATCGAGGCGAGGCCGTACTCCGTGGTGAGGCCGTTGCCGCCGAGCGTGTGCACGGCCTGGTCGACGGTCTTCACCGCCGCCTCCCCCGCCGCGTACTTCGCCATATTGGCGGCCTCGCCCGCGCCCAAGTCGTCACCGATGTCGTAGAGGTGCGCTGCCTTGTGCATCATCAGCCGGGCCAGCTCGATGTCGATGTGGCACTGGGCGAGCGGGTGCGCGATGGCCTGGTGCGCGCCGACCGGCACCTTCCACACCTGCCGGTCGCGGGCGTACTCCACGGCCCGCTCCAGCGCGTAACGGGCCATGCCGAGGGCGAAGGCGGCGGTCATCACGCGCTCGGGGTTGAGCCCGGCGAAGAGCTGGAGCAGACCCGCGTCCTCGTCGCCGACCAGCGCCTCCGCGGGCAGCCGCACATCATCGAGTACGAGCTCGAACTGCTTCTCCGGCGCGGCCAGTTCCATGGAGATCGGGTTGCGGGCGAAGCCGGGGGTGTCGCGGGGGACGATGAAGAGGCAGGGCTTGAGCTTGCCGGTCTTCACGCCTTTATCGGACACAGCCTCGGTACGGCCGACGATCAGCGTCGCCTCCGCGATGTCGACGCCGGAGACGAAAACCTTGCGGCCGTTGAGTATCCAGCCGCCGGTCTCCGGGTCGCGGCGCGCCGTGGTGGTGATGCGGTGCGAGTTGGAGCCCGCGTCGGGCTCGGTGATGCCGAACGCCATCTTGCGCGAGCCGTCGGCGAGGCCGGGCAGCCACTGCCGCTTCTGCTCCTCAGTACCGAAGCGAGCGATGACCGTGCCGCAGATGGCGGGCGAGACGACGAGCATCAGGAGGGGACAGCCGGCCGCGCCCAGCTCTTCGAGGACGATGGCCAGCTCGGTGATGCCGCCGCCTCCGCCGCCGTACTCCTCGGGGAGGTTGACGCCGAGGTACCCGAGCTTGGCGGCCTCGGCCCACAGCTCGTCCGTGTGCTTGCCGTCGGCGACGACCTGGGTGAAGTACTCGCGTCCGTACCGCTTTCCGAGGGCGGCTACGGCGTCGCGGAGGGCGCGGTGCTCTTCGGTTTCGATCAGGCTGGTCATGGGGCTCCCTTGAGAGGTGTCCATCAGTCGCTGACGACGGCGAGGAGGGCGCCGACCTCGACCTGACGGCCGGGCTCGGCGTGCAGGGCGGTGAGAGTTCCGGTCGCAGGCGCGGTGATCTTGTGCTCCATCTTCATCGCCTCCAGCCACAGCAGCGGCTGACCGGCCTCGACGGCGGCCCCCTCGGCGAGCCCGTCCGCCACGCGGACCACCGTTCCGGGCATCGGGGCCAGCAGCGACCCGGGCTCCTGGCGGGCCGCGGGGTCGGGGAAGCGGGGCAGCGCGGTGAGCGTGGTGCTGCCGACGTACACCCGGTCGCCGTGCACGGTGACCTCGTACGTCCGCCGCACGCCGTCCGCCTCCAGCACGACCCGCGCCGCGTCGGCGTGCACGACCACCACACCCTCGGCGGCCAGGCCGTCCCGGGTGTGCCGGTACCGCACCTCGTGTTCGGTGCCGTCCGGCTCGGTGCGGTACCGCTTGACCTGCGGCTGCGAGTACACGTTCCGCCAGCCGCCGAAGCGCGAGCGGCCGTGCGCGTCGGCGAGGGCGGCGGCCAGGGGCGCGTACGGGTCGGGCTCCGCGGCCGTGAGGGCAGGCAGGTGGCGGTCGTAGAAGCCGGTGTCCATGCGCGCCTCGGTGAACTCCGGGTGGCGCAGGGACCGTACGAGAAGATCGCGGTTGGTGACCGGGCCGTGGATGCGGGCCCGCTCCAGCGCGCCCGCCAGCTTGCGGACGGCCGCGGTGCGGGTGGGTGCCCAGGCGACGGCCTTGGCGAGCATCGGGTCGTAGTGGATGCCGATGGTGTCGCCGTCGGCATAGCCGGAGTCCAGGCGGACGCCCGGTACGGAGAGGCCGTGCAGGGTGCCGGTCTGCGGGGCCCAGCCGGCGGCCGGGTCCTCGGCGTAGAGGCGGGCCTCGACGGCGTGGCCGCGCGGCTCGGGCGGCGCCTCGGGCAGCGCCTCTCCCTCGGCGACGCTCAGCTGCAGCGCGACCAGGTCGATGCCGAAGATCTCCTCGGTGACGGGGTGTTCGACCTGGAGGCGGGTGTTCATCTCCAGGAAGTGCGCGGTGCCGTCGACGACGAGGAATTCGACGGTACCGGCGCCGCGGTAGTCGGTCGCGCGGGCGGCTCTGATCGCCATCTCGTACAGTTCGGCGGTCAGTTCGGGGGTGAGTCCGGGGGCCGGGGCCTCCTCGATGACCTTCTGGTGGCGGCGCTGGAGGGAGCAGTCGCGGGTGCCCAACGGCCAGACGGTGCCGTGCGCGTCGGCGAGGATCTGCACCTCGACGTGGCGGCCGTTCTCGATGTACGGCTCGACGAAGACCTCACCGTCCCCGAAGGCGCTGCGGGCCTCGGCCCGCGCGGCTTCCAACTCCCCTTCCAGCTGCCTCAGTTCGCGTACGACGCGCATGCCGCGGCCACCGCCGCCCGCCGCCGCCTTCACCAGTACCGGCAGGTCGTCCTCCGTGACCTCGCCGAGCGGGGCGATGCCCATCAGCTCCTTGGCCCGGGTCTTGGAGGCCATCGCCTCGATGGCGGCGGGCGGCGGGCCGATCCAGGTCAGCCCGGCGTCGGCCACCGCGGCCGCGAACTCCGCGTTCTCGGAGAGGAAGCCGTAGCCGGGGTGGACCGCGTCGGCGCCTGCGTCCAGCGCGGCCTTCACGATCAGGTCGCCGCGCAGATAGGTGTCGGCGGGCGCGTCCCCCGGGAGGCGGACGGCCGCGTCCGCCTCCTTGACGTGGGGCGCGTCGGCGTCCGCGTCGGAGTGCACGGCGACGGTGGATATGCCCAGGTCGCGGCAGGTACGGAAGATACGGCGGGCGATCTCGCCGCGGTTGGCGACGAGCAGGGAAGAGATCACTGAAGCGTTCCTCGCAGCATGGGTCACGGGAGCCCTCACATCCGGAAAATGCCGAAGCCGCCGCGTGCGCCCTCGACGGGCGCGGTGTGGATCGCGGACAGGCACAGGCCGAGCACCGTGCGGGTGTCGCGCGGGTCGATGACGCCGTCGTCGTAGAGCCGCCCGGACAGGAACATCGGCAGCGACTCGGACTCGATCTGCTGCTCGACCATCGCGCGCAGCCCGGCGTCGGCCTCGTCGTCGTACGGCTGGCCCTTCGCGGCGGCCGAGGCGCGCGCCACGATCGACAGCACGCCCGCGAGCTGCTGCGGCCCCATGACGGCCGACTTCGCGCTCGGCCAGGCGAAGAGGAAGCGCGGGTCGTAGGCCCGGCCGCACATGCCGTAGTGGCCCGCGCCGTAGGACGCGCCCATCAGTACGGACAGATGCGGGACCTTCGAGTTCGACACCGCGTTGATCATCATCGCGCCGTGCTTGATGATCCCGCCCTGCTCGTACTCCTTGCCGACCATGTAGCCGGTGGTGTTGTGCAGGAAGAGGAGGGGGGTGTCGCGCTGGTTCGCCAACTGGATGAACTGGGCGGCCTTCTGCGACTCCTCGCTGAAGAGCACGCCCTGGGCGTTGGCGAGGATGCCGACCGGATAGCCGTGCAGCCGCGCCCACCCGGTTGTGAGTGAGGGCCCGTACAGCGGCTTGAACTCGTCGAAGTCCGAGCCGTCGACGAGCCGGGCGATGACCTCGCGGGGATCGAAGGGGATCTTGAGATCGCCGGGGACGATGCCCAGCAGCTCGTCCTCGTCGTACTTGGGCGGCTCGGCGATGGGGGTCCCCCCAGCGGTAGCTGGGGGAGGATCGGTGTGCGCCTTGCGCCAGTTGAGGCGGGCGACCACGCGGCGGGCCTGGCGCAGCGCGTCCGGCTCGTCCACCGCGAAGTAGTCCGCGAGGCCCGACGTGCGGGCGTGCATCTCGGCGCCGCCCAGCGACTCGTCGTCGCTCTCCTCGCCGGTCGCCATCTTCACCAGCGGCGGCCCGCCGAGGAAGACCTTGGCCCGCTCCTTGACCATGATCACGTGGTCGGACATGCCGGGGACGTACGCGCCGCCCGCCGTCGAATTCCCGAAGACCACGGCCACGGTCGGAATCCCGGCCGCCGACAGCCGCGTGATGTCCTTGAACAGCGCCCCGCCCGGGATGAAGATCTCCTTCTGGCTGGGCAGGTCCGCGCCGCCCGACTCCACCAGGGACACCACGGGCAGCCGGTTGGCGTACGCGATCTCGTTCGCGCGCAGCGCCTTCTTCAGCGTCCAGGGGTTGGAGGCACCGCCCCGTACGGTCGGGTCGTTGGCGGTGATCAGGCACTCCACGCCCTCGATCACGCCGATCCCGGTGACCAGCGAAGCGCCCACCTGGTAGTCGCTCCCCCACGCGGCGAGCGGCGACAGCTCCAGGAAGGGGGTGTCGGGGTCGAGCAGCAGCTCGATGCGTTCGCGGGCGAGCAGCTTGCCGCGCTTGCGGTGCCGCTCGACGTACTTCTCGCCGCCTCCGCCAACCGCCTTGGCCTGCTCGGCGGCCAGTTCGTCCAGCTTGGCGAGCAACGCCGCGCGGTTCTCCGCGTACTCGGGGCTCGCGGTGTCCAGCCCTGTGCCGAGCACGGTCACAGCAGTACCTCCGGTATGTCCAGGTGGCGGGCGCGTAGCCACTCGCCCACGGCCTTGGCCTGCGGGTCGAAGCGGGCCTGCGAGGCCACGCCCGCGCCCAGCAGTCCGTCGATCACGAAGTTCAGCGCCCGGAGGTTCGGCAGTACGTGCCGCTCGACGGACAGGGCCGCGGCCTCCGGAAGGAGCGCGCGCAGCCGGTCGGTGGTCAGTTCATGGACCAGCCAGCGCCACGCCTCCTCCGTGCGCGCCCACACCCCGACGTTGGCCGCGCCGCCCTTGTCGCCGCTGCGGGCCCCGGCGACGAGGCCGAGCGGGGCGCGGCGGGTGGGGCCGTCGTGGTGCAGCGGATCGGGCAGCGGTGGATCGGCTTCCCGCACCAACTCCCGTGTCGTTGCAGGTGGTTCGATGGTCACCCGGTGACCGTCCGGCAGTACGGCGACGTGCGGCACCTCCCCCGCCGGTACGTACGCCGCCTCGAAGACGCCGTACGGGGCGCCCTTGCCCGGCGGGGCCGTGACGTGGAAACCGGGGTAGCTGCCGAGGGCCAGTTCGACCGCCGCGCCGCTGATGACCCGGCCGACCGCGTCCTGGTCCGGGTCCCGGACCACCAGCCGCAGCAGTGCGCTGGCCTCCTCCTCGGACGCCGCGTCCGGGTGGTCGGTGCGGGCGAGGTGCCAGTCCACCTCGGCGGGGCGCCGCCCGGCCGCCGCGAAGGCCGCCTCCATCTGCTCGCGCACCAGCCGCTCCTTGAGGTCCACGTCCAGTCCGGTGAGGACGAACGTGACCTCGTTGCGCCAGCCGCCGAGCCGGGTCAGCCCGGTCTTGAGGGTGGGCGGCGGCGCCTCGCCGCGCACGCCGTCGAGGCGCACCCGGTCGGGGCCGTCCTCCGTGAGCCGTACGGAGTCCAGCCGGGCGGTCACGTCGGGCCCGGCGTACCGCGCGCCCGTCGTCTCGTACAGCAGCTGGGCGGTGACCGTGCCGAGCGTGACGGCGCCGCCGGTGCCCGGGTGCTTGGTGATCACCGACGAGCCGTCCTCGGCGATCTCGGCGAGCGGGAAGCCGGGGCGGTGCACGTCGAGGGCGCCGAAGAAGGAGTAGTTGCCGCCGGTGGCCTGGGTGCCGCACTCCAGGACGTGCCCGGCGAGCACGGCGCCCGCCAGCCGGTCGAAGTCGTCGGGCCGCCACCCGAAGTGCGCGGCCGCGGCCCCGCTGACCAGCGCGGCATCGGTGACGCGGCCGGTGACGACGATCTCGGCACCGGCCCGCAGGCACTCCGCGATGCCGCCCCCGCCGAGGTACGCGTTGGCGGTCAGGGTGCCGGCCGGCCACCCGGGACGGACCAGCAGGTCGTCGCCCTCGACGTGCGCGACGCGCACAGGGATGCCGGCCTTCTCCGCCAACTCCCGTACGGAGTCGGCGAGTCCGGCCGGGTTCAGGCCGCCCGCGTTGGTGACGATCCGTACGCCGCGTTCGGCGGCCAGCCCGAGGCAGGTCTCCAGCTGCCGCAGGAAGGTCTTCGCGTAGCCGCGGCCCGGGTCCTTCAGGCGGTCCCGGCCCAGGATGAGCATGGTGAGTTCGGCGAGGTAGTCGCCGGTGAGGATGTCGAGGGGGCCGCCGGTGAGCATCTCCTCCAGCGCCCCGAAGCGGTCGCCGTAGAAGCCGGAGGCGTTGCCTATGCGCAGGGGCTCGGTGGGTGCCGGGGTCACGCGGTGGGTTCCTTCGGGGCGGCGGCCGACCGGGGGCCGCGGCCCGGGCCCGGCGGCCCGGCGAACGCCTGGGCGATGCCCAGCCACCGCTCGGCCTCCGCGCCCTCGGCCCGTACGTCCACGTCGTCGCGGTGCGCCCGCTGCGTGACCAGCAGGCAGAAGCCGAGTGCGTCGCCGGTCACCCGCTGCGCCGCGTCCTCGGGGCCGTACGCCCACACCCCGCCGTCCGGGCCCGGCGCCCGCAGCTCGACGCGGAACTCCTCCTCCGGGGGCGTGAGTCCGTGCGCCAGGTAGGCGAAGTTCCGGGCCCGTACGCCGATATGGGCGACGTGCCGCAGCCGGGCGGTCGGCTCCCGTACGACGCCCAGCGCGTCGGCGACGTCCTGGCCGTGCGCCCAGGTCTCCATCAGCCGGGCGGTGGCCATCGAGGTGATGCTCATCGGCGGGCCGAACCACGGCAGCCGGCCGCCGGTGTACGCGGCGAGCGCGTCGTGCAGCGCGTCGCGGCCCGCGCGCCAGTGGGCCAGCAGCTCGGCGGGCGGCCGGCGGGCCCCTTCCTCGGCGCCCTCGTCGACGAAGGTGTCCGGGGAGGCGAGCGCCGCCTCGACGGCGCGCCGGAAGCCGTCCGGGTCGGTGGCCGCGCGCAGCGCCTGCTGGTCGGTCCAGGCGAGGTGGGCGATCTGGTGGGCGATCGTCCAGCCGGCGGCGGGCGTCGGCACCGCCCAGCGGTCCGCGGTGAGCGGCTCCACGAGGGCGTCCAGCGCCTGGCCCTCCGCGCGCAGGTCGGCGAGCACCGGGCTCGGGTCGGACACGCTGCACTCCCCTCATCGGGCCCGACTCACAGGCGGACGGGCCGCGTTGACGTGTGTGGTGGTGCGGCTAAGAGAGTGGCAGCAGGCACAGAAACAATCAAGCATGCCTGCATGATTTTGTCTGCGTGATCTGCCGCCGCTCCCGGATGGTGGGCCCCGATTTGCAGGCGCACCATGAAGGGAGGAGGAGGCCCAGCGATCCGACACGGGCCTTTTGACGAAGGAATGCATCATGCTTGGAGTGAAGACGACCCTTGAGGTCAAGGCGATCGATCAACCGGATGAACGGCGCGAGTTCCCTCGCGGCCACATGGAAGCCGTCCACCTGCCCGGGCTGGACTTCGCCAGAGCAACCTTTGAACCGGGCTGGCGCTGGTCCGAGTCGCTGGCCCCGGTCGCGGGGACCAGCAGCTGCGAGGTGCCGCACAACGGCTACATCGTGCAAGGCCGGATGCACGTCCGCATGGACGACGGCACGGAGGCCGACGGCGGCCCCGGCGATGTCTTCGTGATCTCGCCCGGGCACGACGCCTGGGTCGTGGGTGACGAGCCGGTCGTGGTCTTCGACTTCGCCGGTGTCATGGCCCAGGAGTACGCGAAGCCCCACTGAAAGGTCGGTCAGCCGCCGTGCGCGTACAGCGAGAAGCGGCGGCGGTTGACCTTGCCCGAGGTGAAGCCCGCGACCAGCCGTTCGCCGCCGCGGTGCAGCACGGCCAGGCCCTCCGGCTCGCGCGGGTGCAGCTTCTGTCCCGCCCTCGTGCGGACCTCCTGCACGATCGCGCCGCTGCGCAGATCGATGCAGGTCAGGCGGGCGTTGCCGGGGCCGGATGCCGGATTGCCGGGGCCATAGGGGCTGCCGGTGAGCTGGTACGCGTAGTTCCCCGACAGCGCCAGTCCCTGGTGGAAGACGCCCTTGCGCAGGAGCGGCTGCGCGACGTCGGCGAGCGGCTTCGGGGTGCCCGCGCCGAAGTCGTCCAGGTCGTAGAGCGCGTAACGGTAGACGCCGGTCCTGCGGCGGTAGCGGAGCAGCAGGCGGCGGGTGGTCATGTCGACGGCCGGCTGGTTCTTCGTGGTGCCGGGCCGCGGCCGGTACGTGAGCAGCGCGCGGTCGTCGGCCCGCAGCACCCGGTTCGGGGTGTAGGGGAAGCGGGCGATGCCGCGGCCGTAGCCGGAGGCGGGGTTGACGTCCCACTCCGTCCAGAGGAGCGGCGCCTTACCGGGCCGGTGCTGCACGCCGAGGGTACCGCCGTGCCCGAAGCCCTTGAGGAACATCCGGTCCTTCAGCTTCCCCGACATCGTGAGGCGGTTCAGGCACAGGTCGCCGCGGCTGGCCCGCTGCGCGTGGGTGTACGTCCGCGCCTCGCCCTTGAGGCGGACGCCGCCCTGCACGATCTGGAGGGCGTAGATGTACCCGGCCGCCTCGTCGAACGCGAAGGACTGCAGGACGGAGAAGTGCGTGAGCCGTTTTTTCTGCAGCAGCACGGTGGCCGGTCCGGACAGATCGATCATGCCGCCCGCACCCGGCGCGCCCCCGGGCATGTCGATGTCGGGCATGGGGACCTTGGTGGGCCCCGGGTCGACGCCGGGGACCGGCCGGCCGCCCGGGCCGGGTGGCCGCGGGGCCGCTTCGGCCCGGTCGGTGAGCAGCAGCGGGCCGCCGAGGACCGCGGCGCCTCCGAACCTCAGAAGTTCCCTGCGCCCGATCCCCGTCATACCGCGTCGCCCCTCCGTCGTCGTCCGTACTGGCACGCGTCGCGGAGCATGACTATCCCGGACCGTTTCTGTCCGGACGTGTCCTGATCCGCGGCTCGTGAGAACGTTCATGACCGGCGACGGCCGGGTGCCACACGTGTTCCCCGGGGGCTTCATCCATCCGCCCCCGGCCCCTCACACCAACGGCCCCCATGGGCCGGGAGCGGGCGCGGTCAGTGATTGGCGCCCGCCGAGCGGACCGCGCCGACGCTCGCGAGGACGACCATGGCGATGGCGGCGATCTCCGCCCAGCCGAGCGCCTGGTGCAGGACCAGGAAGCCCGCCGTGGCCGCGGCGGCCGGTTCCAGGCTCATCATCACGGCGAACCCGGACGCCGGGAGCCTGCGCAGGGCCAGCAGCTCCAGGGTGTACGGCAGCACCGAGGACATCAGCGCCACGGCCGCGCCGAGGCCGAGCGTCACCGGGTCGATCAGCGCCGAACCGGCGGACGCGACACCCAGCGGCAGGCTGAGGACGGCCGCGACGGTCATCGCCAGGGCCAGCCCGTCCGCCTGCGGGAAGCGCTGCCCCGCGCGGGCTGACAGCAGGATGTACGCGGCCCACAGCGCGCCGGCGGCCAGCGCGAAGCCGGCGCCGACCGCGTTCAGCCCGTCGAAGCCCTCGCGGCCGAGCAGCGCGACGCCGCCGAGCGCGAGCGCCGCCCACACCAGACTCAGCGCGCGCCGCGAGGTCACGATCGACAGCACCAGCGGGCCGAGGAACTCCAGGGTGACCGCGGCGCCCAGCGGGATGCGGTCGATGGCCTGGTAGAAGAGCGAGTTCATGCCCGCCAGCGCGACGCCGAAGCCGACGACGGTGGTCCAGTCGCCGCGCGAGTAGCCGCGCAGCTTCGGGCGGCAGGCCACGAGCAGCACCAGCGCCGCGACGACGAGGCGCAGCGTGACCACGCCGAGCGCGCTGGCACGGTCGAACAGCAGTACCGCCACCGACGAGCCGAACTGCAGCGAGACGATGCCGCCGACGACCAGCCCGACGGAGGTCAGGCGCGCGCGGGAGCCGCCGGCCCGCTCGGTCCGCCGTACCTCCTCCGACGGCGGTACCGGGACCGGTACCGCGCCCGCGTCGGACGCCGCGAGCCGCGCGGACTCACCGGCGGCCGGGGCGCCGGAGGACGAGCTGGACGGGGGGCCGGCCTGCTGCGGGCCGGACTGGGGAGACGAGTGGTTCACGCACCCCAAGCTAAGGGCCGCCGCCCCGGTTGGTGAAATGCGCTTCAGCGGCTTTAGGTACTGACAGAGGTTTCCGGCCGGACCGTCACAGGTGCTCGGCCAGTACCTCCGCCAGATGGCGCCCGGGCCGCGCGCCCAGCTGGGCCAGCTGTGTACGGCAGGAGAAGCCGTCGGCGACGATCTCCGCGTCCGGGGCCGCGTCCCGGACGGCCGGCAGCAGCTGCTCCTCCGCGCAGGCCACGGACACGTCGTAATGGCCGCGCTCGAAGCCGAAATTGCCCGCGAGACCGCAGCAGCCGCCGCTCAGCTCGCCGGTCAGCCCCGCACGCTCGCGCAGCCGGCGCTCCGCCGCGTCCCCGAGCACCGCGTGCTGGTGGCAGTGGGTCTGCCCGGCCACCGGGCGGTCGACGCGGGGCGGCTGCCAGTCCGGCGCGTACTCCTCCAGGTACTGCGCGAGGGTGCGGACCGAGCCGGCCAGCTCCGCGGCGCGCGGATCGTCCGGAAGCAGCTCGGGGAGGTCGGTGCGGAGGGTGGCGGCGCAGCTCGGCTCCAGGACGACGACCGGCGAGCCGAGTGTCGTCTCCACGCGGTCCAGGGTGCGCCGCATGACCTTGCGGGCCTGGTCGAGCTGGCCGGTGGAGACGTAGGTCAGGCCGCAGCAGACGGGCTTCTGGTCGCCACGGCCCGGAATCAGGACCTCCCTGCCGGTCGCCTCCAGGACCTTGACGGCGGCCCGGCCGACGGACGGCGCGAGGTGGTTGGTGAAGGTGTCCGGCCAGAGGAAGGCGACCCGGTCGCTGGAGAAGATGTGCGTACCGTCGCCCAGGCGCGCCCGGGAGTGGCGGTCCAGCCAGCGCGTGAACGGCTCCGGCGCGATCTCGGGGATCGTGCGCTCCGGCGCGATGCCGCCCGCCCGTTTGGCCAGCGCGGCGAGCGGCCCGACCCGGGCCGCCGCGTTGATCACGGGCGCCAGCCGGGAGATCGCGGCGGCCCGCAGCCACAGCGGCAGCCGCCCCATGGCGTAGTGCGCGGCGGGCCGCAGCCGCCCCGCGTAGTGGTGGTGCAGAAACTCCGCCTTGTAGGTCGCCATGTCGACGCCCACCGGGCAGTCGCTGCGGCAGCCCTTGCAGGACAGGCAGAGGTCCAGCGCGTCGCGCACCTCCGTCGACCGCCAGCCGTCCGTGACGACGTCACCGGCGAGCATCTCGTGCAGCAGCCGGGCGCGGCCGCGGGTGGAGTGCTGCTCCTCGCCGGTCGCGCGGAAGGAGGGGCACATGACGCCCGCGCCGGAGACGGAGGTGTTGCGGCACTTGGCGACGCCGACGCAGCGCCGGACAGCGGCGGAGAAGTCCCCCTTGTCGTGCGGATAGCCGAACTCCACATCGACCGGCTTCTTCGGCAGCACGGCGAAGCGGAGGTTCTCGTCCATGCGGTGCGGACGGACGAGCATGCCGGGGTTGAGCCCGCCCGCCGGGTCCCACATGTCCTTGAAACGCCCGAAGAGACCCATGAGTTCCGGCCCGTACATCTTCGGCAGCAGCTCGGCGCGCGCCTGCCCGTCGCCGTGCTCGCCGGACAGCGACCCGCCGTGCGCGACGACGAGATCCGCCAAGTCGTGCGAGAAGTCCCGAAAGCGCTGGATACCCGGCTCGCTCAGCAGATCGAAGTCGATGCGTACGTGGATGCAGCCGTCCCCGAAGTGGCCGTACGGGGTGCCGCGCAGACCGTGCTGTCCGAGCAGCCCCCGGAAGTCGCGCAGGTAGCCCCCGAGCCGCTCCGGGGGCACGGCGCAGTCCTCCCACCCGGGCCACGCTTCACTCCCGTCCGGCATGCGGGTCGCGGTCCCGGACGCGTCCTCCCGGACCCGCCACAGGGCACGCTGCCCCGCCGGATCCGACACGAGCAGGTGGTCCGTGACCCCGTCGGCGGCCGCCGCCCGGCACAGCGCCTCGGCCCGGGCCTTCGCCTCCTCCGGCGAGCCCCCGCCCATCTCCACGAAGAGCCACGCGCCGCCCTTCGGCAGCCCGCCCGGATCGGGCACCAGGTCGGACGCCATGCCCTCCACGGTCAGCGGCCCGTACGGCAGCAGGGTGTGCGCGGCCTCGGCGGCGGCGCTCTCGTCCGGGTATCCCAGTACGGCGAGGACCCGGGCGGCCGGCGCCTCGACCAGCTTCACCGTCGCCTCGGTCAGCACGCCGAGGGTGCCCTCGCTCCCGGTGAGCGCCCGGGCGAGGTCGACGCCGTTCTCCGGGAGCAGCGCGTCCAGCGCGTAGCCGGAGATCCGGCGCGGCAGCTCGGGGAAACCGGTGCGCAGCAGCGCGAGGTCCCCGTCGACCAGGGCGCGCACGCCGTCCGCGAGGGCGCCCGGCACGCCGTCGAGCCCTTGGCCCGCATGGACGCGCTCGCCCCCGTACGTCAGCACGTCCAGCGCGCTCACGTTGTCCGCGGTCGTCCCCCAGGCCACCGAGTGCGAGCCGCAGGAGTTGTTGCCGATCATGCCGCCGATCGTGCAGCGGCTGTGCGTGGAGGGATCGGGGCCGAAGGTGAGGCCGTGCGCGGCGGCCGCGGTGCGCAGCTCGTCGCAGATCACGCCCGGCTGGACCACGGCCGTCCGCGCCTCCGGGTCCAGCGACACGATCCGCCGCATGTGGCGGGTGAAGTCCAGCACCACGCCCGTACCGGTGGCCTGCCCCGCGATGGACGTGCCCCCGCCGCGCGGCACCACGGGCACGCCGTGCTCCCGGCAGACCCGCAGCGCGGCGGCGACGTCCGCGTCGTCCCGGGGCGCGACGACCGCCCGCGGCACCCGCCGGTAGTTCGACGCGTCCATGGTCATCAGCGCCCGGTCGGCGGCGGCGACCGATACTTCGCCGCGCACGGCCGCGCCCAGGGCCCGCGCCAGCTCCGCCGTACCGGCCGCGTCTCCGGCCCCTGTACCGGTTGCTGTACCGGCCACCGTCCCGTTCGCCGTCCCGCCCCGCGTCCCCGCGCCCCTCGTCTGCTCCGCACGCTCAGCCATGCACCCAGCCTGCCCCGCGGCACGGCACCGCATGACGGGAACGGGCCCCGCCGCGTGTCGCGCGGGTCACTTCCGTACCGCTCCCCCGGCCCGCTCACCCGGTCCCCGCACCGGCCATCCCCGGACACATGCGTCTCAACGGCTGGACTCCGGTCAGATCCCGGCGGCCCGACGGATTAGGCTTCGCACGTGGCTGAGATCCAGATTCCCGCTGACATCAAGCCCGCCGACGGACGTTTCGGCGCTGGCCCCTCCAAGGTGCGCACGGAGGCGCTCGAGGCGCTGGCCGCCACCGGCACGTCCCTCCTCGGCACCTCCCACCGCCAGGCCCCGGTCAAGAACCTGGTCGGCAAGGTGCGCGAGGGCGTTCGCGACCTCTTCCAGCTCCCCGAGGGCTACGAGGTCGTCCTGGGCAACGGCGGCTCGACCGCCTTCTGGGACATCGCGACGCACGGCCTGATCGAGCGCAAGTCCCAGCACCTCTCCTTCGGCGAGTTCTCCTCGAAGTTCGCCAAGGCCGCGAAGCTCGCGCCGTGGCTGGAGGAGCCCACCGTCATCTCCTCGGACCCCGGTACGCACCCGGAGCCGCAGGCCGAGGAGGGCGTGGACGTCTACGCCTTCACGCACAACGAGACCTCCACCGGTGTCGCCGCGCCGATCAAGCGCGTCGCGGGCGCCGACGAGGGCTCCCTCGTGCTGGTCGACGCCACCTCCGGCGCCGGCGGCCTCCCGGTCGACATCACCGAGACGGACGTCTACTACTTCGCCCCGCAGAAGTCCTTCGCCTCCGACGGCGGCCTGTGGATCGGCGTCTTCTCGCCCGCGGCCCTGGAGCGCGCCCGCAGCGTCCACGCCTCCGGCCGCCACGTCCCGGAGTTCTTCTCGCTCCCGACGGCGATCGACAACTCGCTCAAGAACCAGACGTACAACACCCCCGCCCTCTCCACCCTCTTCCTGCTCAACGAGCAGCTGGAGTGGATCAACGGCCAGGGCGGCCTGGACTGGGCGGTCCGCCGCACCGCGACCTCCTCGCGCACGCTGTACGGCTGGGCCGAGGACTCCAAGTACGCCACCCCGTTCGTCACCGACCCGGCGAAGCGCTCGCAGGTCATCGGCACGATCGACTTCAACGAGGACGTGGACGCCGCGGCCGTGGCCAAGGTCCTGCGCGCCAACGGCATCGTCGACACCGACCCGTACCGCAAGCTGGGCCGCAACCAGCTGCGCGTCGCGATGTTCCCGGCGATCGACCCGGCCGACGTCGAGGCGCTGACGAACTGCATCGACTACGTGATCGACAAGCTCTGATCACTCCGGTCGTGCAGACGCGCTGACGCGCTGAGCACTGATGTACGCGGGGGCCCCGGCGAGATGATCGCCGGGGCCCCCGCGCATTCCGTGCTCAGCGGCGGCCGCGGCGACGGAGGGCGAGGAAGGCCGCGATGGCCACGCCGATGACGATGATGCCGGTGACGGCCGGGTTGCTCTTCTCCTCCGAGGAGTCGGAGGGGCCGGAGGAGTCACCGGTTCCGTCCGAGCCGTTCCCGTCCCCACCTCCGGGAGTCGCGGAGGAGCCGGCGGACACCGACTCCGGGAGCTGTCTCCCGCTCAGCCCGACCGGCTCGACCCGGCTGGCCGCGCCCTCCGACCCGAACATCAGCGTCCGCCCGTCCGGCGTGAACGTGACCGACTCGCCCTGCCCCTGGATCGGTACGCCGATGCTCCCGATGTCGTCCTTCGGCCGGCCGTCCTGCCAGCGGAACATCCGCCCGCCGAAGTAGCTGCGCAGCATCAGCCGCGTGCCGTCCGGCGAGAACGCGCCGTCGGTGACCCACATCTCGATTTTCGAGACCCGCTGGAAGACATTCGGCCCGGACGTGGTCAGCCGCTCGGGACCGGCGTACAGCGCGGCACCCCCGTCCTCCTTCTTCGAGACGACGTACACCCGCCCGGTCTTCGGGTGGACCATCATCGCCTCGGCGTTCCGCGGCCCGTCCGCGTACTTCACGACGTACTGAGTGGCCGTCACGGTCCGGTCGCGCAGCTCCTTCGGCTCCGGGAAGCGGTAGATCCAGACGTGGTCCCAGGACCCGTCCAGGTTGTCCCCGATATCGCCGACGTACAGATCACCGTCCGGCCCGACCGATACGGCCTCCACATCACGCGGATCGCCGACCCCGCGCATGGTGACAGTGGCAACCGTCCGCCCGGTCCGGTAATCCACGGCGTAGACGTACGGCCCGTCATCGCTGTCGTTGTGGGTCCAGTAGATGCCCGGGTGGGCGCGGCTCGCGGCCAGCCCGCTGGACTCGGTGATCCGCTGGTCCTTGATCGTGAACGGTTCCGGGTCGGCGGCGGGCGCGGCCACGGCAGTGGCGGCCGACGCGACCAGCAGGACCCCCGCGGCACCGGCCGCACACAGAAGCGAACGCATGCCCCCAGCTTCCCACCAGCGCGGCGGTCCGCGGCGACGCGTGGGCAGCGTCACGTACCGGCCGGGCCCGCGATCAGCGAAAATGGCCGGATGCGGATCATGTTCGTCGGCGACTCCATGACCATCGGCTCCGCCGGCGATTACACCTGGCGTTACCGCATGTGGCAGCACCTCAACAGCACATACGGCGGGCCGTACCGCATCGTCGGCCCGCGCGACGCGCTGTACGACATCGCGGCGGCCGAGCCCGTCTCGTACGACTACGGCGACTCCGCGTTCCCCGAGCGCGCCCGCCGCCATCTCGCCGGCTGGGGCGAGGGCTGGCTGCACATGGCCCCGCTCATCGGCGAGGCCGTCCGCGCGCACAAGGCCGACACGCTCCTCGTCTCCCTCGGCCTCATAGACCTCGGC
This sequence comes from Streptomyces purpurogeneiscleroticus, assembly GCF_020024005.1. Taxonomy (NCBI): domain Bacteria; kingdom Bacillati; phylum Actinomycetota; class Actinomycetes; order Kitasatosporales; family Streptomycetaceae; genus Streptomyces; species Streptomyces purpurogeneiscleroticus. The sequence goes on along the minus strand of NZ_NHSG01000243.1, from coordinate 6,674 downwards.
TTCTACACGGACGCCGACCAGACCGCCGAGAACGCCCGCCGCTTCCTCACGGAGGCCCGCGCCGCGCGGCCGCACGTACGCGCGGTACTCCTGCCCGTCATCCCCAACGTCCGGGCGGCCGGCGACCCCGACTTCGCCGCCCAGTGCGACCGCTTCAACGAGCTGCTGGCCAAGGCCGTCGCCGACCTCTCCACCCCGGCGTCCCCGCTGCTCCTCGCGTCACCCCCGGAGGACTACTCCCTGGACCGCGACACGTACGACGGCACGCACCCGTCGCCGTCCGGCGAACACCTGCTCGCTGCCGCCTTCGCCGACGCGATGCACCAGGCGTGGGACGTGGGCGGGCCGTACGAACCGGCGGCCTGAGCGGAGCCGTGTCCGGCGGCTAGCCCTGGAGCAGCTCGTTGCCCCGCCGGGCGACCTCCTCCGGCGAGAGCTCCTCGACCTGGGTCAGGAAGACCCAGACGTGCCCGAAGGGGTCCTTCAGCATGACGGTCCGGTCGCCGTAGAACATGTCGGTCGGCGGCTGGAGCGACTCCGTCCCGGCGGCGACGGCCCGGCGGTACAGCGTGTCGACATCATCGACGTACACATGCAGGCCCACCGTCGTGCCGCCCGCTTCCCGCGGAGTGCGGAACGCACCGTCCCCGTCGCCGACCATGAGCACCGAATCCTGAATCCGCATCTCGGCGTGCAGGATCCGCCCGTCGGGGCGAGCGATCCGCATGATCTCCTCGGCCCCGAACGCGGCCGCGTAGAAGGCCATCGCCTCGGCGGCGCCGTCGATCATGAGGTGCGGGACCACGGCGTGGCGGTAACGGCCGGGAATGGCGGGCATGAGGAGGTCCCTCCTGGTCAGTGCCGGGGCGCTTGCTCGGCGACGTGACCGACGCTATGACCTCAAGTTTCCTTGAGGTCAAGGCAGCAGTCCCGCAGGTCATGCAGGTTGGGTGGCACCAATGGCAGGCTCAGTAGGCCAGGACGACACAGCCGTTGCCGCCGTTGGTGCCGGGCTTGCCGTTGCCGAGCGGGCCGCCGCCTGCTCCTCCGTCGCCGCCGACGCCGGTCCCGGAGGGGCACTCGGCCGGCACGCCATCGCCCGGCAAGCCGCCCTTTCCGCCTGCCCCACCTGTGACGAGGCCGTTCTCACCCTCGCCGCCCGGCTCGCCGGGCTGTGCCTCCGTGAAGTCGCTGCAGGTGCGGGCGTGGCCGCCGGCGGTACCGCCCCGCCCCGCACCCCCGGCCAGTTCGCCGCCACCGCCCTGACCGCCGTTGCCTCCCACTGAGGTCGCGAATCGCGATTTCGGACCCACGACGGTGGTCACCACCCGGCCGGCCTCCCCGGACTCTCCCGCCCTGCCGAGGGGGCGGCCGCTGCCGCCGGCTCCTCCGACGCCGCCCGCGGCAACGCGGATCTCGAGGGTGTCGCCTTCCGCGACGCTGAGGCGGCAGTCGATAGTTGTGCCCCCTGCGCCCCCTCCGCCACCGCCGCCGCCGAGGCGGGCGATGCCCTGGCCACCGCCGCCACCGCCCGCACCGGCGCCGACCGCGAGGACGATGACGTTTTCCACCCCCGCCGGGACGGTGAACTCGTGTATGCCGGGCTCGGAGAAGGCCACCGGCGGGGCCGCGTGTGCGGGGCCGGCCACCGCTAAGGGCAGCATCATCCCCGCAGCCAGGGCCAACATCCCCACTGCTCGGGCCGGGCGTCGCGATGCCGTCATCGCATCAACCTCCGTCATGTCACCTGGGCACTTCACTGCCACAGGAACGCTTGGGTCACGGCTCACCCAAGCAACGCAGCACCAGGCCGGACAACGGGCAACGCGGCGTCCCACGGCATACCGGCCACGGCGTACGCCCTCTCCTGTGCCTCAGCCGCCCCAGTCCCCTGGCCACTGCCCACACCGCCCGCCCGCAACGTCTAACCACTCGACCGGATTGGCGCCACTCGAGTGAGTGAACGACGCACAAGAGGCGGAGAGCTTAGGCCGAGTCGGCCACCACCCGCGCCACCATCTCGTGCAGCAACCCCGGCTCCACGTAGGGCGCTTCCGCGCAGGGGAGAGACCGCCACGACAGCGGCCAGGTGTCCCCGTACAGCGCGGGCACCCCGACGAATGCGGCCTCCCGGCCGCCCCTTCCGAGATCGCGCGCCCCGGCGGGCCAGACGTACGCGGCGGCGGTTCCCGGCGGGAGCAGGAAGTACGAGTACCGCCCGCCGGTCGCCGTCCGCACGATGGGCCCCGCCCGGAAGTCGGTGAACGCCATGATTTCGTACGCGACTTGTTCGCCGGTGAAGTCGGCGATTCGGATGGCGTCGAAGTGGCCCCCGACGGACCGCAGCACATGCCCTGAGGCGGGCACCCAGGCCGGTACGAGATCGGGTGAGATTCGCAGGTTCATGACCCGAACCATTCCGCCCATGAGTTCACTGTGACCAGTGCCACAGAGTGGCCGTGGAGTGTCGTGAACAAAGGGGAGGATGCCGTGCACGAAAGTGGAAAAGGCTCCGGCAACACGAGGATGTTCGGAGCGATTCTGCGGTTCTACCGGGAGCAGGCCGGGCTGACGCAGGACGCCTTGGGCAGGCGTATCGAATTCTCCAAGTCCCAGGTGGCGATGGTGGAACGGGGTGACCGCCCACCGAAGGGACAGTTCGTCCCACGGGCGGACGAGGCGGTAGGTGCACGGGGTGCACTGCTGGCAGCGGCAGTAGAGCTGCACGTCAGCCGAATGCCCTATTGGTTCGAGGAGTTCGCCTATGAGGAGGCGAGATGCCGCGCACTGCACTCGTACCAGAACCAAGTGATCCCGGGGCAGCTGCAGACCGACGCGTACGCACGTGTGGTCTTCGGCTGCCACTGCCCGTCGATGAGTGACGACGAGATCGAGGCGAGCGTGGCCACCCGTCTGGCGCGCCAGAAACTCTTCCACCGCAAGCCCGCGGCCATCATCAGCTTCATCGTGGAAGAGAGTGCCCTCTGCCGCCCCCTCGGCGGTCCGGCGGTTCTCAAGGAGCAACTCCACCACGTGCTCGACATCGGGCGACTGCGCAACGTCGAGATCCAGGTGATGCCGTCCAACCGCCAGACCCATGCGGGGCTGGACGGACCGATGGTGCTGCTGGAGACCGCAGAGCGTCAGCAACTCGCATACGTGGAAGGGCAGAACGGCAGCTTCTTCATCAGCGAGCAGCCGGGTCTGGGTGACATCACCGAGCGGTATGGCATTCTTCGAGCCCAGGCCCTCAGTCCGGAGGACTCCGCGCAACTCATCGAGCAGGTGGCACGAGGACTATGAACTGGTTCAAGAGCAGTTACAGCGGCAGCCAAGGTGGCGACTGCATCGAGGTCGCCATCGCCCCCTCCGCCATCCACATCCGGGACTCAAAAGACATAGCGCGCCCCGGCGTTAGTACATCCCCCGACTCCTGGGCCGCGTTCCTTCACTTGATTCGAGCGGACTCCAAGGCGTTGGCTGTGGAGGCATGGAGTACACGCAGCTAGGACGTACGGGGCTCAAGGTCAGTCGGCTCGTTCTCGGGACGATGAACTTCGGGCCGCAGACCGACGAGGCCGACAGTCACACGATCATGGACGCCGCGCTGAGCGCGGGCGTCAACTTCTTCGACACGGCCAATGTGTACGGCTGGGGCGAGAACAAGGGGCGTACCGAGGAGATCATCGGGTCCTGGTTCGCCAAGGGTGACGGGCGGCGCGACAAGGTCGTGCTCGCCACCAAGGTGTACGGGAACATGGGGCCGGACGGCGGCACCGTATGGCCGAACCACGACAAGCTGTCCGCTGTGAACATCCGGCGGGCCGTGGACGCCAGCCTGAAGCGGCTGGGGACGGATTACATCGATCTGTACCAGTTCCACCACGTGGACCGGAACACGCCCTGGGACGAGATCTGGCAGGCGATGGACGTGCTCGTGCAGCAGGGGAAGATCCTGTATGCCGGGTCTTCCAACCACGCCGGCTGGCACATTGCGCAGGCCAACGAGACCGCCGCGCGCCGCGGCTCGTACGGGCTGGTCAGTGAGCAGTGTCTGTACAACCTCGCCGAGCGGCGGGCCGAGATGGAGGTCATTCCGGCGGCCGAGAGTTACGGGCTCGGGGTGATCCCGTGGTCGCCGCTGCACGGCGGGCTGCTGGGCGGTGCGATCCGCAAGGAGCGCGAGGGCGGCGGCGCGCGGACCACCAGCGGGCGGGCCGCCGACGCGCTCGCCGACCCGACGACCCGCGCGCAGATCCAGGCGTACGAGGACGCGTGCGCGAAGTACGACCTGGAGCCGGGCGAGGTCGCTCTGGCCTGGCTGCTCACGCGGCCCGGTGTGACGGGGCCGATCGTCGGGCCGCGTACGACGGACCAGCTCGCGTCGGCGCTGCGGGCCGTGGAGCTGACGCTGCCGGAGGAGCTGCTGCGGTCGCTGGAGGAGATCTTCCCGGGGCCGGGGCCGTCCCCCGAGGCGTTCGCCTGGTGAGTGCGGCGCCCGTCCGGGGCGGTCGTCACTGGAACGCGGCTGCCACGATGACGACGATCAGCAGTACGGCGAGCAGGCCGGACATGATCCGGTTACGGGTCTTGGGGTCCACCCTTCGAGCGTAACCGGACGGCCGGACGGGCCCGCAGCCAGTACCGCCCTCAGCCCGTCCGGCGGCCCAGGGGCCAGGACGCCACCGTCTCGTAGCGGGGCTGCTCGCCGGGGACGCCGGAGGTGGGGAGGTTGCTGCGGACCAGGGCCAGCTCGGCGACCTGCCACTCCGCGCTCTCGTACGTGGCGAGCGCGTCGACGAAGGGGGCGAGGTCCACGCGGTCGTCGCCCCGGTGGCGCGCGAGCGTCAGGTGCGGGGTGTAGCGGCGGTGCTCGCCCGTGTCGACGCCGGCCCGGCGCGCCGCGGCCCGCGCGGAGTCCGCGAGGTGCCGCATCGGCTCGCGGCCGCCGGCCGCGCCCGCCCACAGCACCTTGTGGTCGAACCGGCCGCTGCCGCTGATGCGCAGCGGGAAGGGAGCGTGCCGGTGGGCCGCGCGGGCCAGCCGGGTGTGCAGCTCGGGGAGCAGGTCGTCGGCGACCTCGCCGTAGAAGGCGAGCGTGAAGTGCCAGCCGTCGTGGCCGGTCCAGCGCATGCGCTCCGCGCCGGGGAGCCGGCGTACTGGGGCCAGCTCGGCGGCCAGGTCGTCGATCGCCGCCTGTGGCGGCAGGACCGCTGCGAAGAGTCTCATGGCGTCATTTTGGCGGGTGCGGCGCCGCGGTGGCCGGTCGCGCAGTTCCCCGCGACCCCTGAAGGGGCGCGGGGAACTGCGCGAGCAAGCACGACGGGTCCGCGGACGGCGACGGTCAGGCCGCGGCAGCTACCCGGTCCCGACGAACCGCTTTCCGAGGGACGAACGCCACGTGCTGGTGGCCCCGGCGGAGGTCGATCTTGAGGCGGAGCCCACCCGCGCGGGCCAGGAACAACCCGACCCCGACCGCCGCCAGGGCGGAGATCACGCCGCCCGACAGGAAGCCGATCCGCGCCCCGTACGCGTCCGTGATCCAGCCGACCAGCGGAGCGCCCAGCGGCGTGCCGCCCATGAAGACCATCATGAACAGGCTCATCACGCGGCCGCGCATGGCCGGGTCGGTCGCCAGCTGGACGCTGGAGTTCGCGGTGACGTTGATCGTCAGGCCGCACATGCCGATCGGGACGAGGAGCGCCGCGTACAGCCAGAACGTGGGGGCGAGCGAGGCCGCGATCTCCAGGATGCCGAAGGCGAGGGCGGCGCCCACCAGCAGGCGGAGGCGGGACGTGCCGCGCCGGGCCGCGAGCAGCGCGCCGGCCAGTGAACCGGCCGCCATCAACGTGTTGAGCAGGCCGTACGTGCCGGCGCCCGAGTGGTACACCTTGTCGACAAAGGCGGTCAGCCAGATCGGGAAGTTGAAGCCGAAGGTGCCGATGAAGCCGACCAGGACGATGGGCCAGATCAGGTCGGGACGGCCCGCGACGTAGCGCAGGCCCTCGCGGAGCTGGCCCTTGCCGCGCGGCACGACCTTGCCCTGGTGCAGTTCGGAGGGGCGCATCATGAGCAGGCCGACGACCGGCGCGATGAAGGACAGGCCGTTGAGCATGAAGGCCCAGCCGCTGCCGACGGCGGTGATCAGCACACCGGCGACCGCGGGGCCGACCAGCCGGGCCGACTGGAAGTTCGCTGAGTTCAGGCTGACCGCGTTCCGTATGTCGTCGGGGCCGACCATCTCGGACACGAAGGACTGGCGGGCGGGGTTGTCGACGACGGTGACCAGGCCGAGCAGGAAGGCGACCAGGTAGACGTGCCAGACCTGGACCTGCCCGGTGAGGGTGAGGACCGCGAGGGCGAGTCCCGTGAGGCCCATCGCGGACTGGGTGAGCAGGAGCAGCTTGCGCTTGGGCAGCCGGTCGGCGATGACGCCGCCGTACAGCCCGAAGAGCAGCATCGGGAGGAACTGCAGGGCCGTGGTGATGCCGACGGCGGCGGAGGAGCCGGTGAGGCTCAGCACCAGCCAGTCCTGGGCGATGCGCTGCATCCAGGTGCCGGTGTTGGAGACGACCTGGCCGGTGGCGAAGAGCCGGTAGTTACGGATGCGCAGCGAGCTGAAGGTGCCCTTGCGCGGCTTCGCGGCGGCCGGGGCGGGGTTGTGGGGGTCAGGT
>NZ_NHSG01000242.1:0-2992 GCF_020024005.1 Streptomyces purpurogeneiscleroticus | reverse complement strand
TGGGGAGCTCGGCGGGCAGCTCGGCGGCGGGGGCCTCGACCGGGAGGCTGCGCAGGTCGAGGGCGGGGACGCCCGGGACCGGCAGGAACGGGACGGCGGGCAGGCGGCCGTTGCCGACCTGCTGGAGCTGCTGGACCTGCTTGACGGCGCCCTTGACGGTCTTGGTCGCCTTGCCCGCGGCCTTGGTCGCCTTGGTGGCGTCCTTCGCGGTCTTGGTGACCTTGTTCAGGTCGGCCTTCTTCTGGACGTCGTTCAGCGTGCCGGTCGCGTCGCCGACGCGGCCGGTGGGCAGGCCGTCCATGGTGTGCACGTCGCCGCCGAGCACGCCGGTCACCTTGTCGGTCACGCCGCCCACGGTGTTCTCGACGGTGCCGGTCGCCTGGCCCGCGGTCTCCTCGACCGTGCCGGTCAGCTCGCCGGCCGGCAGCTTCTGCTGGACGGTACCGGTGAGGGCGCCGGCGTCAGGGGCGTCGACGGGCAGCTCGGCGGCGCTGGCGCCCGCGGTGCCCAGGGCGAACAGACCGGTGGCGGCAGCGGCGACGAAGATGGAACGACGGATGTTGTTGCGCATGATGGCGATGAGCCCTTCGAATTCCAGGAAGATGAGACGGGCAGACCTGTCCCGCCCCCGCGCGGCAGGTCTAGGGGGTGCTGACGGCCGTCGGCTCCGTGCGCTCACTCACCGTGTGTCGGTGCGGCGCGTGTGTCGGAGTCCGGCGGAAGGTCTGCCCTAGCCCGGGAATTCGAGGATGTCGGTGCTGCGCTCGCGCGTCGGCGCGCCGCTCGCCGCCCGTACGCCACCGGGCACCAGCCCGAAGCGCGGGTCCGTGCCCGGCAGTACGGCGTGCTGGTCCCCGCCTCGGGGGCCGTTGCCGTCGCCGGTGAGGTGCGGGGCCGGTGCGACCGGGCCCTGCGGAAGGTGGCCGGGCAGTCCGCCCCGGCCGGGTGCGTCGCCGGCGCCGTCGGCCGCGACCCGCGCCGCCGTACGGTCCGGGCCGCCGGTGGTGTCCACCGGAGCCGTAGGCCGGTCGTCGGCGATACGGTCCGTGCCGCACCGGTCCGCTACGGCCGCATGCTCGCGGCCGCCGTTCCGGGCGTCACCGTGCCGCGGCCGCTCGCCGTCCCGGCCCTGCTCCGCGCTGACGCCGGAGAGGTGGATCGGGAGGCCGGTCGCGTGCTGTACGTCCTGCACGACCTGGTCCACCGGAGCGGTGACCGGGTCGGTGACGGGTCGCAGGCGGTCCGTGAGCGGCTGTACGGCCTTGCCCAGCCGCTCCCCGGTCTCCTGCGCACCGCCGGACAGCCGGGCGCCGGCCTGCTGCGCGGCCCTTGCCTCACGCTCCGCGGCCTCCCGCTCCAGCGCCGCATCCGAACCGTCGAACGGCGAATCGCCGTCGGTCGTCGCGGAGTTGGCGTCCGGGTCGGAGGTGGCCGATTCGGCGGGCGAGGTGGAGGTGGAGGAGGTGGACGTGGTGGTGCCGGGCATACCGGACGGGGAGCTCGCCGTGGCGGTCTCGAAGCCGGTGTCCGTGGCCGTACCGGCGTCCGCAGCGTGTGCCGTACCGCCGCCGAAGGCGACGGCGAGGACAACGAAGCCGATCAGGAAGAGCCCGCTCAGCAGCGCACGCCGCACGACCACGGTGCGCGGCAGGCGCACAGCGGCAGGCAGAGCGAGCACAGCAGACAAGGGGGACCTTCCCGTACGGACGGCGACCGGGAGCGAGGCACTCAGGGCACCCCGCATCACACAGCACGTCGCGGGTGATCGAGCGATGCGCAGATACTTGCATGAGCAGCTATGTGCCGCGCAAGTCCCCTGTGCCACCTGTCACTGTTACTCCGTCATGTCCGGTATCGGCGGGTGACGGACACCCGACGGAAAACCGACGGAAGGCTGACGGAGGACTGACGGAAAGCTGTACGACCTGCGAACACGCCGCCGAGGACGGCTCGGCGGACGCCCGGGAGTGGCGCGGCGGACGCGTCAGCCCGTCGGGTCCGGTATCGGCAGTGGCCGCTTCTCCAGCGCGGCCGCCATCACCTCCGGAAACAGGTCCGGCGTACACGCGAACGCCGGTGCCCCCAGCGCCCCGAGGGCCGCCGCGTGCTCCCGGTCGTACGCGGGCGCCCCCTCGTCCGACAGCGCCAGCAGCGTCACGAACTGCACGCCGGACGCCTTCATCGCCGCCACCCGCTTCAGCATCTCGTTCCGTATCCCGCCCTCGTACAGGTCGCTGATGAGCACGACGACCGTCTCGGCGGGCCGGGTGATCCGCGACTGGCAGTACGCCAGCGCCCGGTTGATGTCCGTGCCGCCGCCCAGCTGCGTACCGAAGAGCACGTCCACCGGGTCGTCGATCTGGTCGGTGAGGTCGACGACCGAGGTGTCGAAGACGACCAGGCGGGTGGCGAGGGAGCGCATGGACGCGAGCACCGCTCCGAACACCGAGGCGTACACGACGGACGCCGCCATCGATCCGGACTGGTCGATGCAGAGGACGACCTCCTTCTTGACGGACTGCGCCGCCCGCCCGTAACCGATCAGCCGCTCCGGCACGACCGTGCCGTACTCGGGGAGGTAGTTCTTGAGGTTCGCGCGGATCGTGCGGTCCCAGTCGATGTCGCGGTGCCGGGGGCGGCTGATCCGCGCCGAACGGTCAAGCGCGCCGGTCAGCGTGGCCCGCGTCCGGCTCGCCAGCCGCTTCTCCAGCTGCTCGACGACCTTGCGCACGACCGCCCGCGCGGTCTCCTTCGTCGTCTCGGGCATGGCCTTGTGCAGCGAGAGCAGCGTGCCGACCAGATGCACGTCGGCCTCCACGGCCTCGAGCATCTCCGGCTCCAGCAGCAGCGCGGACAGGCCCAGCCGGTCGATCGCGTCCCGCTGCATCACCTGCACGACGGGGGTCGGGAAGTACCGGCGGATGTCGCCGAGCCACCTGGCCACGACGGGCGCGGAACCGCCGAGCCCCCCGGACCGCGACGCGCCCTCCTT
>NZ_NHSG01000241.1:0-31521 GCF_020024005.1 Streptomyces purpurogeneiscleroticus | reverse complement strand
TTCGGCAGGGATGGCCGGGACGCGCGCCGCCGGCTGCTCCGGAACGGAGCTCGCAGCCGGATTGGGTGTGGAGCGGAGACAGTCGCGGAGCTTTTCCGGGTCGAGTCCCTCGTTGAGGCCGCGGTGGAGGAGCTGCGCGAAGAGGTAGTCGGGGTCGAGAGTGAGGGCACGGCCCAGGGCCACTCGGGCGGACGCGGTGTCACCGCTCGCCCAGGCGACCCAGCCGGCCAGCGTGAGCGGTGCGGCGGCGTGGCTCTCGTACGCCCCGGGGCAGCGGCGGGCCAGTGCGCGCCACAGCCGCAGCGCCGGTGCGGCGTCGGGCCCTTCCAGCCACGCGGCGGCGCGGTCGCGGGTGAGGCGGTCCTGGAGGCCGAGGATCAGCTCGGCGGCCTCGCCGTTGCCGAGGAGCGCGTCGTCGCAGGCGTCCTTGGCGCGGTGGCTGCCGGAGGGCGGGTCGCCCCGGAAGGTGTGGAGCGCGCGGGTCAGAAGAGTGCAGGTCTCCTCGCGGACCGTGTGGGGGTCCTGACCGGACAGCATCCGCGGGACGAGGGCGGCCGCCGCCGCGTCGAGGGCCTTGATCTGGTCGTCGGCGCGGGGCCCGGTGAGCGGGGCCAGCCGGGCCTCCATCTCCTTGAGCGAACCGCGGACCTGAACGCCGGCGTAGGCGGCGGCCGCCGCCATGACCGACGTGCCGGGCAGGACGAGCGGGGTGCCGTCGGCCGGGCAGCAGCGCTCGTCCGGGCAGACGTAGGACCAGTAGCGCCCGTTGGAGAGGCACAGGGCTTCCATGACGGGGACGTCCCGGCTGCCGCAGGCCGTGCGCAGCCGCTGGGCGAGCGGCCTGAGGCGGTCCTTCACCTCCCGGCCGGTTTCGGCGACCGACGGGTCCTGGCAGAGGAAGGCGATGATGCCGCGGGGCGGTGTGCCGCGCTCCCGGCCAGCGGTGATCAGGCAGTCGGCGAGCTGATCGGCGACGGCGGGCCACTGGGCGGTGTCGGCGGGAATGCCGAGCCGGACTCGGCCGCCGAAGCGTCCCCGCTCGCCGTGAAGGGTGACGAGGACGATGCTGTCGTCGGGGTAGAAGCCGAGCAAGTACGGCAGGGCGTCCGCCAGTTCGGCGGGGCTGCGCAGGGTGACCTGGGCTTCGGGGGTCTTGGAGGACGTGGCGGACGGGTGCTCTGCCGGGTTCGCCGGCTCGATGTGCGGGTTCATGACTCGAAGATCCCGCGGCCCGGCCGGCCGCCGCGACCCCTGTGGATATCTCCCGGGTGACGAAGTTTTTACACAATCAGCGGCGGGCGGCCCGGCGTGGGCGGCGTACGCGTTCCACGCCGGTGTCCGGCCGTGCAGGTCGTAAGCGGTTTCCGCCCGCCGCGAGGCGCCGGCGCCGCCCCCGGGAAGCGACACCGGAGCGCTTCGCCAAATGCCGTGACAACAGGGCGAATTGGACGGCGATGAACTGCGCGGCAGCCTGTTCAGGAGGTATACGGGTGATTAGATTGCCTGCGTGATTCGATCGACAAATACTTCCGGAATCGACCGTAGTGCGCTCATCGCGGCATCGGTCACCGTCGTTCTCTGGGCTTCGGCGTTCGTCTCCATTCGCGCCTCGGCCGACTACTTCAGTCCTGGAGCGCTCGCGCTCGGCCGGCTCGTGACCGGTTCCGTCGCATTGGTCTGTGTATTGCTGGTCAAACGGGGCGGTTTACCGCCACGTAAGGCATGGCCGGGCATTGTGGTATCCGGAGTGCTGTGGTTCGGCGTCTACATGGTGGCCCTGAACTGGGGGGAGCAGAAAGTCGACGCCGGCACCGCGTCCATGGTGGTCAACGTCGGACCGATGGTGATCGCGCTGCTGGGCGGCTGGCTGCTCAAGGAGGGCTTCCCGCCCCTGCTGCTGCTCGGCATGGCGGTGTCGTTCGTGGGCGCGGTCGTGGTGGGCTTTTCCACGTCCGGCGAGGGCTCGTCCTCCGTACTGGGCGTACTGCTCTGCCTGTTGGCGGCGGTGGCCTACGGGGCCGGGGTGGTGTCGCAGAAACCCGCCCTGCGGTACGCGACCCCGATGCAGACCACGACGTTCGGCTGCCTCATCGGCACAGTCGCCTGCCTCCCGTTCAGCGGGCAGCTGGTCTCGCAGCTGTCCGAGGCGCCGCTCTCGGCGACCCTCAACGTCGTCTACCTGGGGCTCTTCCCGACCGCCCTGGCCTTCAGCACCTGGGCCTACGCGCTGTCCCGGACGACCGCGGGCAAGATGGGGGCGACCACGTACGCGGTGCCCGCCGTGGTGGTCCTCATTTCCTGGATCTTCCTGCGGGAGGTGCCGGGTTGGCTCACCCTCCTCGGAGGCGTCATCTGCCTCGGCGGGGTCGCGGTCTCCCGGAGGCGCGGCATCCGCACGCCACAGGCGTCGCCGGACCCCACGGCCCAGCCGTCGGCACCGGCCGATTCCGCTCCCCCGGCCGATTCCGGAACACCCGCGGCCGAGACGAGGCACTGACCACGGGCGCCGCGCTCCACGCGGAGGGCCACGGGCCCCGCACTCCCCACGGAAAGCCACGGGCGCCGCGCTCCGCACGGAGAGCCACGGGCCCCGCGCTCCACGCGGAGGGGCCGGAGGGAGTACGCACTCCCTCCGGCCCCTCCGTCCATGTGGCCGCCGCGCAGCGGCCCTTCGTGGCGCGCGGGACTCACAGCACGAACGTGGTCTCGTTCCTGGCCAGGAGATAGCCGAGCTGTACCCGGGTGTGCGCCCCGTGTTCCTGCTTCATGGCCGCGATGTGCCCCTGCAGCGACCTTTCACTGATACCGAGCCGCCGCGCGATGCGCTTGTCCGAGTACCCCCCGATGAGCAGCCTGCTGATGGATTCGCGGAGTGACGGAATGACTTCGCCGGCCGCCTTCGCCGCGTGCAGCGGAACGAACGGGAATTCCTTCGCGCGGTCCCAGGAACGCTCGAAAGTGTCCTTGAGGAAACGCACGACCGCCGGCTCCCGGATCGCAATGGCGTGCGTGCGGCTCTCATTCGCGGAGATGAAAGCGACGGCGTCGTCCACGACAATAAGACGGTCGAAGAATTCGGCCAGCGTGCGGACTCGCACTCCGTAATCGGAGACCGCTCGCACATACTTCTTCGTCGCTTCATCGAAACGCGTGCTGTGCTGATACAGCGTGCGCATCGCCACCCCCGCTTCGATATGGCGTCGCACGGCTTCCAGCGCCTTTTCCAGAACCGGGCCCGGTCGTGGCCCGTCCGGCTGGGCGGTGAGAATTTCCCTGCGCGCCCCGGCCAGCGCCTCGTTGATCGCGCCCTCTATGACATCCAGGCCGTCGAGGTGGCAAATACCGGATTCCGCGGGGGCCGCCGGCGCCTCTTGGGCGCCGCCGATGCCGTCGATCGGCCGTCCGACCGTGAGTCTGGACAGCTCGTCCAGCTGTGCGGCCATGCGCCGGAGTGTGCTCTCAGCCCCTTCGGACAGGGGCTCTAATCGCGCAAAGTTCTGTCCGTTTTGCTCTACTTGGGCACCTTTTGCATCGTTCATGTGCTATCCCCCATGCCAGGCCATACGCCCTTTAGGTGCATGTAAGTCCCCTCGGTTTCCTGAAGTTCGGAAACCCGAACCATCTTAGATCTTCAACTCCGGTCCGGGACAAGGAAGATTGAAAGCAGGCGACCACGGGGGGCGCGTTCGCCGCCATCAGGGCACTTCCCTCCCCCTTTGCCGCCCCATTCCCTGGCCGGTTCATGCACTCTTCGCAGGAGAGGTTCCAAGAACATGCGGGAAAATTCTTTCTCAAAGATCCGCACTACCCGTCGCTCGCCCCTCACTCTTCGTATCGGGTTCGTCGCGGTAGCGGGTTTTCTGGCGGTCATGCCCGGGGCCGACCCGGCGGACTCCTCGGTCTCCGCACACCCCTCGGGAGACGTCCGGCTCGACGATGTCGGCTGGAATGCGGCCGGTTCCCGGTCGACCTCCTGAGAGCACGCTCCACCCCCCACCAGGTACGAGAGATCGGTTCCGCACTGTGACTTCTTCCCCATGGTTTCTGCGCGGTGAAGCCGGGTCCCGGCAGACCGCCCGCGTCTACTGCTTCCCCCACGCCGGCGGCAATCCACGGGCCTTTCTCGGCTGGCAGAAGGACCTGGGGGACGACGCGGAAGTGGTCGCGGTCTGCCCGCCGGGCCGGGGACCCCGGTACCGCGAGACCGCCCTCACCACCGTCCCGGAACTCGCCGACGGAGCGGCAGCGGCGATCGCCGCGACCGCCGACCGGCCCTTCGTCCTCTTCGGGCACAGCTTCGGCGCGGTACTCGCCTTCGAGGTCGCGCGGCGCATCGGCGGCCTGCCGGACTTCCGGCACCTGGTCGCCTCCGGCTGCTCCGCCCCCGCGCTGCTGCCCACCCCGCGCGTCGTGGAGACCGCGCGGCTGGAGGGACGGGAATTCACCGAGGCCGTGGGCTTCTTCGGTGGCCTGCCACCTGAGGTCGTGGCCGACGAGGCGCTCCAGGAACTGCTGCTCCCGCATCTGCGGTCGGACTTCCGCATGGTCGCGGAGTACGCCTACCGCCCGGCACCACCGCTGGACGTGCCCGTCACGTTGATCAATGGGCACGACGACCCGCACGTCACCGAGGCCGGTCTCGCTCCCTGGAAGCGCGAGTGCGCCGGCGGACTCGCCCAACACTGGGCCGACGGCGGTCACTTCTACTTCGACGGTAGTCCGGGCGCGGTCACCGATCTGCTGCGATCGCTCGTTCGAGGGACAGGGGCACCTGGCGCGAACGCGCCGGTTGATGAGCACGTTGAGCTTATCTGACAGTGCTTTACGCCCACGTTCCGAGCGCCACAGAGGAGACACCGGAATGAACCCGTCCACCGCAGCACAGCACCGCCGCGCCGTCGCGTTCCAGCAGCTCCACGAGGGGCCGCGGCCCTTCGTCGTGCCCAACCCGTGGGACGCCGGGACCGCCCGCATCCTGACCGGGCTGGGGTTCGCCGCGCTCGCCACCACCGGCGCGGGCATGGCGTACGCCATGGGCCTGCCCGACGGCGCCGGCCCCATCGGTCGGACGGAGATCCTGGACAACGCGGCGGCGATCGTCGCCGCGACCCCGCTGCCGGTCACCGCCGACCTGGAGAGCGGTTTCGGCGACAGCCCGGAGGAGGTCGCCGAGACCATCCGGCGCGCCGCCGCGGTGGGGCTGGTCGGCGGGTCGGTCGAGGACTCCACGGGCCGGGCCGAGGACCCCGTACGCCCGCTGGAGGAGTCGGTGGAGCGCGTGGCTGCGGCCGTCGCCGCGGCCAAGGAGCTCGACTTCCCCTTCACGGTGACCGCGCGCGCCGAGAACTTCTTCCAGGGCAGGCCCGACCTGGACGACACCATCCGCCGCCTGCAGGCGTACGAGGCCGCGGGCGCCGATGTGCTCTACGCGCCGGCCCTGCCGGACGCGGACGCCATCCGCGCGGTGTGCTCCGCCGTCTCGGCACCCGTCAACGTCCTGATGGGCTCGCCCGCGCTGCGGCTGTCCGTCGACGAGCTGGGCGCCATGGGCGTACGGCGGATCAGCGTCGGCTCGGCGCTCTCCCGGGCGTCGCTCGGCGCCGTCGTCCGCGCGGCCCAGGAAATCCGTGACCACGGCACCTTCGGCTTCGGGGCGGACGCCGTCCCGTATGCCGAGGCCAACACGATGATGGCGCCGGAGCAGCCGGCCGGCCCGGAGAGTGATCCCACACCGTGAACACCGCACCGGCATACCTGTCCGCTCCCCGCTACGTCCTGGGGGAGACCGAGGCCGACCACACGACGATCGCCAACCTCACCGCGCGCGCCCGCGAGTTCGGCATGCCCCCGAAGGCCGCGCTGTGGGGCTGGGGAACGGTCCGGCGCACGGCGAAGAGCCTGGAGTCGCTGGCCGTGGAGAGCGGCGCGGCGGCCCTGGCCGCCGCCGGGGTCGAGCCCGCATCCGTCGACGGCCTCATCGTGTGCTCGACCAGATTCCCCGGCGGGCCCCGCACCCACGGCAGGTTCGTGGAGGCGGTGATGTCCGGCATCGGGCTGGCCGGCGCCGCCTTCACCGGCATCACCCTCAACCGCTGCACCAATCTGCTGGTCGGCCTGCGCATGGCACAGGCGTTCGTGGCCGCGGGCCACCACCGCAAGGTGCTGGTCCTCTCCACCGACCGGATCACCGACGAATCCGTACGGATGGAGAACTTCGCCCTCTTCAGCGACGGCGCGGCGGCCTGCGTGGTCGGCGCGGAGCCGCACGGCACGGACGCCTACGAGATGGTCGCGGGCGCCTCGGCGCAGGACCCGACGGCGCTGGACTGGTCGAACGAGATCAGCTCGGACCTCGCCCGCACGGTCAACGAGCGGGTGCTCACGGCGGCCGGCATGAAGGCCGGTGACGTCGACGGCGTGCTGCACCTCAATCTGTACAAGCCGCTCGTCGTCATGAAGGAGCGCCAGGCGGGCTTCGCCGCCGAGCAGTTGTTCCTCGACAACATCACCCGGGTCGGCCACTGCTTCGCCGCCGACCCGCTGATCAACCTGGTGGACCGGGGCGCGGCCGGAGCGCTGCGGGACGGCGGCCACTACCTCCTCGCGGCGAGCGTGCCCGGCGTCCGCGTCGGCGTCCTGCTGCGCAAGCTGTCCGCCTCCCCCGCACCGGCAGCCACCACCTCCAGGGAGCTCTGATGAACGCGCACACCGGATTCCCGCTTCCGGACCTGACCACGTCCCTGCCCCGCGCCCCCTTCCTGTTCAGCCCCAAGGCCGTCGAGGAGGCCACAGCCGTCCTCGACGGCGCGCCGGCCGGCGTCTTCCAGCAGCTGCTCGGCGACCAGGAGAGCGAGACCACGCTGCTCGTCGCCCGGCGCGTCCTCGAAGCGTTCCTCGGCAGCATCGCCGCCACCGCGGACCCGGCAGCGCCCCAGGGCACCGATGCCGACGCGGTCGCCGCGTACGTCCAGGAGGCGCGCGCCGCCCTCGTGCCGTCGCTCACCGCGCTGCGCGAGGCCGGCCCCGAGACGCACCGGCTCGTCCTGCGCCAGCGGGCTCCCCTGGCGCTGCTCGGCGGCTGCTGGCTGGACACGGTGTCGCAGGCCGCCACCCAGCCCTCCGTCGTCGTCAACCGCCTGTTCGGCCAGTACTTCCTGCTGCGGGGCTCCGGCACGCCGCAGCGCGGTCTGCTCGCGCGGCGCCGGCGGACCCTGGACGACCTGGGCGTCCATCTGCCCGGCATCGAGGCCGCCGACTTCCTCCACCAGGCCGGCGCCCGGCCGCTGACCGCCCTGCACGCCGCGTTCTTCCTCGCGCTCTCCCGGCTGCCCGCGTCCTTCCTGCCCGAAGTGGTGGGCGTGCACTACGCGATGTGCGCGCTGGGCGCCGACGAGGTGCTGCTGGGGACCGAGACGCTCGTTCCGGAGGAGGCGGCCCGCACGGTCCTCGCCGAGTACTTCGCGCTCACCGAGCAGTCGCCGACCGGTGCCGAGGACCGGCGGCGGACGCGCACCGCGATCGAGTTGGTGCTGCGGCTGGAGCGCGAGCAGGCGGCGCTGCTCACCGAGCTGGCCGACTGGCAGCGCGGGCTGTCCCTGGACGCCCGGGTGGCGCAGATCGTGGCCCGGCACGCACCGTTCGCGGGCAAGCAGCACCGCGGCGTACGGATGGGCGGCCGGCGGCTCTCGGAGTGGCTCGGCGACGAGGACCTCGACCTCGCCGAGTTCGTGGCGGTCTTCCGGGAGGCCCGGCAGACGCGGACCGGCGCAGACGGGGCCTGCCGGTTCCTGCAGTCGATCAAATTCGGCGGGCCGATGTTCGGGATCTTCGACGAGGAGGAGGCCGCCACGTTCACGGCGTGGACGGAGTCCATCGCCGCGGGCGAGCCGGCGGACCTCGACTTCCGGCCGAACACCGCCGGTGACGAGCGGGCCGCCGAGTGGACCGGTGCGCTGCGGAGCGCGGCGCCGGCCGATGTGGTGGCGGCCGAGCCGGAGCGCGGCCTGGACGACCGGGAGCTGTTCCACCGCATCGTCAACGTCGAGCAGTACCCGCACATCCTGCCGGTGGCCCGGGACCGTGCCGAGGCCGGGCTCGCCGACGCGGAGCTGCTCTTCACCCACGGGAGCGGCGGAAAGCTCACCAACGCCGAGTACTTCGACTACACCCCCGAAGCGCTCATGGAGCGCGTCGAGCGGATCTACTGGGACAAGCTGGTCAATCCGTACCGCCCGCTGACGGAGATACCCGACCGCGACGAGGTGGTGTTCGGACAGTCCACGTTCGCGCTGGGCAGCCTGATCGACGGCAGCTGGGCCCACCGCATCGGCAACCTCGGCCGCGACCACCGGCAGAGCGACCACATGCTGTTCGCCATCTACGCCGACGAGATGGGCCGCGGCGACCTCGCCAAGAACCACATCACGCTCATCCACCAGGTGCTGGCGAGCATGGACATCCATCTGCCGCACATCCGGCAGCAGGAGTTCCTGGACCAGGGCGATCTGCCGGACGGGCTCTACGGGTTCTCCATCCACCAGGTGTGCCTGTCGCTCTTCCCCGACACGCTCTACAACGAGATCCTCGGCTACAACCTGGGCATCGAGATGTTCGGGCTGGGCGAGATGCGCCTGCACGAGATCCAGAAGCTGCGCCGGCACAACTTCGACGTGTCCTACGAAGAGGCGCATCTGTCGATCGACAACTTCTCCGCGGGCCACGCCCGTCAGTCGGCCGACATCATCGTCTCCTACCTCGACGACGTCCGGCGCGCCTCCGGCGAGGAAGCCGTCCAGCGGGAGTGGCGCCGCATCTGGCGCGGCTACGCCTCCTTCGCGTACTTCGTCGAACACCAGCTGGTCAAGCAGGTCACCGACCGGCAGGCAGCAGCGCCGATATCCGCGGCGCACGCCGCCCGGCCCGACGACGCCGACCTGGTCATCTGACGCCTCCCGCGCTCCCAGCACACCTCCGCGCCCAGCGCCCCTCCTCGCCACGGAGACCCCGCCTTGCAGCAGATCACGAGCTTCGACCCGGAAATACTCGAACTCCCCTTCTACGAAGACCAGCACCGCCGGCTCGCCGAGGCTCTCGGCACCTGGTGCGACGCCCGTACCGCCCTGTGGGACGAAGTACGGCAGGAGGACCCGGAGAAGGCCGGGCTGCGCCTGGTACGGCAGCTGGGCGAGGACGGCTGGCTCGCCTTCCTGGACCCGGAGTCCGGCACCGAGGGCCTGCCCGGCGACCACCGCGCCCTCTGCCTGACGCGGGAGGCGCTCGCGTACGCCGAGGACCTGGCGGACTTCGCGTTCTCCATCCAGGCGCTGTCGGCCACGCCGGTCATCCGCTTCGGCAGCGAGGCACAGAAGCGGCACTACCTGCCGCGGATGGCCACGGGCTCGCTCGTGGGCGCCTTCGCGGTCTCCGAGGAGGAGGCGGGCTCGGACGTCGCTTCGGTCGCCCTGCGGGCCGACCGCGGCCCGGACGGCGGCTATGTGCTCAACGGCCGCAAGGCGTGGATCGCCAACGGCAGCA
Source organism: Streptomyces purpurogeneiscleroticus (assembly GCF_020024005.1). Lineage (NCBI taxonomy): Bacteria > Bacillati > Actinomycetota > Actinomycetes > Kitasatosporales > Streptomycetaceae > Streptomyces > Streptomyces purpurogeneiscleroticus. The sequence goes on along the minus strand of NZ_NHSG01000241.1, from coordinate 21,987 downwards.
TCGCCGATGTGTACGTCGTCATCGCGCGCACCGGCGGCGCCCCGGGGGCGCTGGGCCTGACGGCGTTCCTCGTCCCCGCCGACACCCCCGGCGTACGGGTCGGCCGACGCCTGGACGCGCTCGCGCCCCGCTCCTTCGCCCACCTCGACTTCGAGGACTGCCGGGTGCCGGCGGACGCCGTACTGGGCAAGCCGGGCAAGGGTTTCGTCATCGCGATGGACCTGCTGGAACGCTTCCGGATGACGGTCGGCGCGGCCGCGCTCGGCTTCGCCCGGCGGGCCGCCGACACGGCCCTGGCCCGCGCTCGTACGCGCTCCGTGGGCGGCACCAAACTCATCGACCTCCAGCTGACGCAGGCGTCGTTGGCGGACATGGACGTCCAGCTCAACGCGGCGGCGCTGCTGGTGGCGCGGGCCGCCTGGGAGGCCGACCGCGGCAGCCGCCGCTTCGCGCGGCACTCCAGCATCGCCAAGCTGTACGCCACCGAAGAGGCGCAGCGCATCGTCGACACGGCCGTCCAGCTGCTGGGCGCGTCGGGAGTGGTCAAGGACAGCGTCACCGAGCGGCTGTACCGGCAGATCCGCGCCCTGCGGATCTACGAGGGCACGTCGGAGGTCATGCGGCTGACCATCGCCGGCACGCTCGACACCCGCCGCGCGGCCCGGGCCGCGCGCGACGTCTGACCGGCCCGCCCACCCCCCACCGTTCCACCGAGCAAGGAGTGCCACGGGTGACCACCCCCATCGAAGCGGTCCGGCTGCCGGATCCCTACGCCTACTACGCGACGTTGACGGCCGAGCGGCCCTTCGCCTTCGACCCGGCCGTGGGCGCCTGGGTGGCGAGCGACGCCGCGGCCGTGCGCGCCGTGCTGACCGCCGGCGCGCTGCGCGTCCGGCCCGCCGCCGAGCCGGTCCCGCCCGGCATCGCCGGCACCCCCGCCGGTGACGTCTTCGGGTCCCTGGTGCGGATGACCGACGGCACCCTCCAGCAGCGCCTGAAGGGGGTGGTCGTCGACGCGCTGGGCCGGGTCGACACCGCGCACGCCGCAGCGCTGGCCGGTGAGCGCACCCGCGCGTACCTGAAGGACGGCCGGCCGCCCTTCGAAGAGCTGATGTTCGCCGTGCCCGCGCAGGTCGTGGCGGCGCTGTGCGGGCTGGACGGCGGCGCGGACGCCGAAGCGGCCCGGCTGACCGGCGACTTCGTCCAGTGCATCCCCGCCTCGGCCACGCCGGAGCAGCAGCGCGCCGCGGCCCTGGCGGCCGGCCGCCTCCAGGAGCTGCTGGGCCCCGGTATCGAGCGCGGCGCCGACGGCACGGGGCTCCTCGCCGAGCTGGTACGGGCCGCGCGGCGCGCCGACTGGTCCGAAACGGCGCCGCTGCTGGCCAACGCGGTCGGCTTCCTCTCCCAGACGTACGACGCCACGGCCGGCCTGATCGGCAACACCCTGCTGGCGCTGGCCCGTGAGGGGCAGCGGCCGACCGTTCCGGCCGCCTTCGTCCGGGAGGTCGTGCGGCACGACGCGCCGATCCAGAACACCCGCCGGTTCGCCGCCGAGCCGTTCCGGTACGGCGATGCCGAGGTCGCGCCGGGCGAGCAGGTGCTGGTGGTACTGGCCGCCGCCAACCGCGACCCGGCGGCCAACCCCGACCCGCACGCCTTCCTGCCCGGCCGCGCGGACCCCGCGGTCTTCACCTTCGGCACGGCCGCCCACCGCTGTCCCGGAGAGGAGCTGGCGACCGCCGTGACCTGCGGAGTCGTCGGCGAGCTGCTCGCCGCCGGTTTCGACCCGGACGAGCTGCCGGCCGAGGTGGCGTACCGGCCGCTGGCCAACGCCCGTATCCCGGTCCTGTAGCCGCGGACCGGCCCTCCGCTGCCCGCTGCCCGCCGATCCCTCAAGCTGCCCGCCGATCTCTCAAGAGGAAGTACCGCCTGATGCCGGACATGCCACGCCTGTGGATGCGTCATGAATCCCGCGCCAGTGAGCGCCGGGCGCCGCTCGTGCCCGAGGACGCCGCGAAGCTGGTGGACCAGGGTGCCGAGATCACCGTCGAGGAGTCGCCGCAGCGCGCCTTCCCGCTCGCCGACTACACGGCCGCGGGCTGCCGCACCGCGCCGGCGGGCAGCTGGCCCGAGGCCCCTGCGGACCACTACGTGCTGGGCCTGAAGGAGCTGCCCGCGGTGCCGCACGAGCTGCGGCACCGTCATATCTACTTCGGTCACGCCTACAAGGGGCAGGCGGGCGCCGAGGAGCTGCTCGGCCGGTTCACGGCGGGCGGCGGCGCGCTGCTGGACCTGGAGTACCTCACGGACGACGACGGCCGCCGGCTCGCGGCCTTCGGGTACTGGGCCGGTTACGTCGGCGCCGCGCTGGCCGTACTGCACCACCGGGGCCGGCTGGAGACGCCGCTGCGCCCGACGGACCGCCCCGGGCTGGACGCCCTGCTGGGGGCCGGCGCCGGCGGGACCGCGCTGGTGATCGGTGCTCTGGGGCGCAGCGGCCGGGGTGCCTGCGACGCGCTGGAGGCGGCGGGCATCGCCCCGACCCGGTGGGACGTGGCGGAGACCCGCGAACTGGACCGTGCGGCCCTGCTCGGCCACGACATCGTGGTCAACACCGTGCTGACCACCCGGCCCGTGCCGCCCTTCGTGACCCCGGCGGACCTCGATGACCCCGGCCGCAGCACTGCGGTGATCTCGGACGTCACCTGCGACGTGACCTCGGAGTGCAACGTCCTGCCCGTCTATGACGCGGTCACCGACTGGGACCGGCCGGTCCGGCGGCTGCGGGACGGCGACCGGCCCGCCGACCTGATCGCCATCGACAACCTGCCCTCGCTGCTGCCCGCCGAGTCCAGCCGGGCCTTCTCGGCAGAGCTCGCGCCCCAGCTGGCGCGGCTGTCCGACACCGACCCGGCCTGGGCGCGCACGCTGCGCACCTTTGAAGCCGCGGCCCGCCCCGACCACAAGGAGAGCACCCATGTCCGCTAGCCGGCCGACCCCCGGCCGTACCGAGGCCGTCCCCGCGAGCGGCACCGTCCACTGGATCGGCACCGGCCTGTCCACCGGCCGCAGCGGCCTCGGCGCGCTGTGCGACCGGGCCGCGCGGGTGGTGCTGTGGGACCGTACCGCCGACCGCGCGGCCGCCCGGCTGGCCGCTCTGGGCCTGACCGGCCGGGCCGAGGTGCGCGCCCTGGAGTCCGGGGCGCTGGAGGCCGCGGTGGGCACGGGCGACGTGGTCGTCTCGATGCTGCCCGCCACCGAGCACCCGCGGCTGCTGCGGCTGGCGCGGGACCGCCGGGCGCACTTCGCCTGTACCAGCTATGTCTCCGAGGCCGTGGCCGAGCAGGCCGCCGCGGCGGCCGAGGCGGGCCTCGTCGTCCTGACCGAGGCCGGACTGGACCCGGGCATCGACCACTTGATGGCCCACCGGCTGGTCGGGCGGGCCCGGGAGGCGGTCGGCGACACGGCCGAGTCGGTGGACTTCACCTCGTACTGCGGCGGCATACCGGCCGTCCCCAACGACTTCCGCTACCGGTTCAGCTGGGCGCCCTACGGAGTCCTGGCCGCCCTCGGCTCGCCCGCCCGCTACGTGTCCGAGGGCGCGGAGCGCACCGCCGCGCGCCCCTGGGAGGCCACCCGCGTCCACCGCCTGGACGGCGCGGAGTTCGAGGTCTACCCGAACCGCGACAGCCTGCCCTTCATCGCCCAGTACGGCATTCCGGACGGCTGGCGGCTGCGGACGTTCGTCCGCGGCACGCTGCGCAACGAGGGCTGGCGCGCCGCCTGGGAAGAGGTCTTCCGCACCGTCAGCGCCGGGGACGAGTCCCGGACCAGGGCGCTGGCCAAGGAGCTGGCCGACCGCTATCCCACCACCGAGACCGACCGCGACCGCGTCGTGCTCTCGGTCGCGCTCGATGTCCGTACGGCGGGCGGCGAGGGCTGGCAGGGCGCCTGCCTGATGGACCTGACCGGCGACGAGACCGAGAGCGCCATGGCCCGGTGCGTGTCCCTGCCGCTCGCCTTCGGCATCACCCGGCTGCTGGCCGGCGCGCTGCCGGCCGGCCTGAACCGGGCCACCGAGTCCGCCGAGGAGGCCGGCCGCTGGCTGGACTTCCTCGGCGACAACGGACTGCGCATCACGTTCGACGAGACGACCACGACACCACGGGGAGACCGCGCATGACCGACACGACACCGGACGGGAGAGCACCCGAAGCCTTCGTCCTCACCGGCGCCTTCTGGGTGGTGTGCCGCAACCCGCGCTACCTCCAGGAACTGTCGGCGCGGGGCCTGAAGGTGCTGCTCATCACCCCCGAGAGCTACCGCGAGGTGGCGCGGACCTGCATGAAGGACCCGGACCACCCGGCCTCCCTCATCGACGACATCGCCTTCGTGGACGGCTCGCTCGACCAGGAGGGCTCGTTCATACCGGGCTTCATCGCCCGTGCCCGGGACTGGCGGCGGAAGTACACCGTCGTCGGCGCGTACGCGGTCGGCGAGACGCTGGTGGAGCCGACCGGTCTGCTCGGTGACGCGCTCGGCCTGCCGGGGCCGGGGCTGCGCGCGACGCGGGCCTGCCGCAGCAAGTACCTCCAGCGCTGGTACCTGGACGAGTTCGGCCCGGCCTCGCTGGTCGTGCCGCCGGGCGAGCGCGAGGAGACGGCCCTCGACGGCCTGGCGTACCCGGTGGTGGCCAAGCCCGCGACCCGCCACTCCAGTTCGGGGGTGGTCACCGTCGCGGACGCCGCCGAGCTGCGGGACCGGCTCGCGGACTACCCCGCGTACGAGACCGTGCTGGTCGAGCAGCAGGTCCAGGGGCAGGAGTACTCGGTGGAGAGCCTGGTGCAGGGCGGCGAGGTGATCTTCGCGTCCGTCACCAGGAAGGAGACCACCGAGTCGCACGCCCGCTCCTTCGTGGAGCTCTCGCACTCCGTGCCCAACGCCCGTACGGAGGAGGACGAGGCGCTGCTGAGCGCCAACCGGCGGCTGCTGGCGACCCTGGACTTCCGTGACGGCATCGCGCACGCGGAGTGGCGCCTGGGCGCCGACGGCCGCCCGTACTTGATGGAGATCGCGGCCCGCACCCCGGGCGACGGCCTGCTCGCGCTCTACCAGCTCGCCACCGGGCGGCCGCTGGAGCCGGAGATCGTGCGGATCGCGCTGGGCGAGCCGGCTTCCTACCCCGCGCCGCGCCGCTGGGCCCGCCAGGTCTACCTGGACCACGAGCCCGGCACGCTGGAGGACGTCACGGTCGACTGGCCGGGCGTCGCGCCGGTGTGGGTGGGCGACGGCGGGATGTGGCCGGAGCTCGCGCCGGGCGGCCCGGACGCGCCCCCGACGCTGCGCGCGGTCCTGGTGCTCAAGGACAAGGGCGCCCCGTTGTCCCCGCTGACCAGCTCCGACGACCGGGCGGTGACCTTCCTCATCGATGCGCCGACCCCGGGTGAACTGGACGAGCTGGAGCGCCGGGTGCGCGCCGCGGTGACCCTGACGGTACGGACGGCGGCCGGTCATGGCTCCTGAGACCCGGGCCGGGGAACGGGCCACGGTGTGGGCCACGTTCCGCGAGGCGCCGCTCGCGGTGAAGACCGTACTCGCCGGGGTGCTGGTCAACCGCCTCAGCGGCTTCCTCAACATCTTCCTGGTGCTGTTCCTGACCGCGAAGGGCTACTCCGAGGGCCACACCGTCATCGCCCTCGGCGTCTACGGGGCGGGCGCCGTCGTCGGCTCGCTGATCGGCGGCACCCTGGCGGACCGGATGGGCGTGCGCAACGCCACCGTGGTGTCCATGGGCAGTACGAGCGTGCTGACCGCCGCCCTGCTGTACCTGCCCGACTTCACCGCGCTCCTGGCGGCGATCGCGCTGGTCAGCCTCGGCGCGCAGCTCTTCCGGCCGGCGTCGGCGACGCTGCTGGCGGAGCTGACGTCCGAGCACCGGCAGGTCATGATCTTCGCGATGTACCGGTTCGGGCTGAACGTGGGGGCGACGGCCGCGCCGCTGGTCGGCTACGGCCTGTACAACGCCGGCGGTCACGAGTACGACCTGCTGTTCTGGGGCGAGGCCGCGATCGCCCTGCTGTACGCGGTGTTCGCCTGGGCGACGCTGCCGGCCCGGGCCACGCGTGTCCCGGCACCGGCGGCCGGGCCAAAGGACGGCGGCGCGCCCTCGGGCGGCTACCTGGCCGTGGTCCGCGACCGGCGGTACCTGCTGTACCTCGTCGCGGCCTTCTGCCACTCCGCCGTCTACATGCAGTACCTCTCGACACTGCCGCTGTACATGAAGGACGCCGGGCTCGCGCTCTTCTGGTACACCTTCGCGGTCTCGCTCAACGGATTCATTGTCATCGCCTTCGAGCTGCTGATCACCAAGCTCTCCCAGGAGTGGCCGCTGAAGCTGACGGTCGGGCTGGGCTTCGCCCTCGTGGGCGCCGGGGTGGCCTTCTACGGGCTGCCGATCGGACCGGCCGCCGTCGTCGTCGGCACGCTCATCTGGTCGCTCGGCGAGATCATCGGCGGCCCCGCGGTCTTCGCCTACCCCGCCAAGGCGGGCCCGGAGCACCTGCGGTCCCGGTACATCGGCAGCTTCCAGTTCATGTTCGGCCTGGGCACCGCCGTGGGCCCGATGCTCGGCAGCTGGCTCTTCCTGCAGCTCGGCGGGCTGGTCTGGCCGGCGGTCGCCGTCGGCTCGCTGCTCGCCACGGTGTTCGGCCTGATCGCCGTGCGCCGGCAGCCGGCGGCCGAGGCGGCCGATGAGGCGAGCGCGGAACCGGTGCCCACGGCACCCGTGAAGGCCGACGTGAAGGCCGACGCGCCCGTCTGACCCGTACTTCCCTGATCCCTGACCCCCTGTGACACGGACGCACCCCGTCCGTCCGGTCACGCACGACCCCCCACCTGCCCGATATCACGCCACATCACACCTCATATCCGGCACGACTCGGCCGGCAGACCGCCGGCATCCGCCTGAAGGAGAGACCTCATGGGGCACGCGAAAAACCGGGCCGATTCCGCGCAGTACCACTGCGTAGGAGTGGGCGTGGGACCTGCCAACCTGAGCCTGGCGTCACTGCTGCACGGCCGCCCGGAGGTGCGCAACCTCTTCCTCGACCGGAAGGCGTCCTTCGGCTGGCACGACGACCAGCAGATACCCGGCACCACCCTGCAGGTGTCGATGTTCAAGGACCTCGTCAGCCTCTCCGATCCGAAGAGCCCGTTCTCCTTCCTGTCCTACCTGCACGACCAGGGACGGGTGTACCACTTCCTCAACGCCCAGTTCGACGACGTGCCGCGGCTGGAGTTCCGCAACTACCTGGCCTGGGCCAGCCGGCGCAACGAGAACGTCGTCTTCGGCGAGACGGTGCAGGAGGTCGACTTCGACGGCGTCTTCACCGTCCGCACCGACCACCGCACCGTGACCGCCGAGAACATCGTCGTCGGCGTGGGCAGCCGGCCGTGGGTCCCGCCGCAGGGCCGCGACCTGCTCGGCCCCACGCAGTTCCACGTCAACGACTACATGAACGCCGCCAAGGACCTGAAGGACAAGCGGGTCGTGGTGGTGGGCGGCGGCCAGTCCGGGGCCGAGGCGTTCCTGGACCTGATCTCGCGCGCGGACGGCGAACTGCCGCGCCGCGTCTCGTGGATCTCCCGGCGCCGCAACTACTTCCCGATCGACGACTCGCCCTTCACCAACGACTACTTCATGCCGTCCCACTCCGACTACTTCTACGGCCTGCCGCCGGAGGCCCGGCAGGCGTTCAACGCGCAGCACATCCTCTCCAGCGACGGCATCTCCGAGTCGACGCTGCGCGACATCTACCAGCGGATCTACGTCCACCGCTTCGTCCAGGGCAACCCCGACCTGGTCGGGCTGCACCCCAACCGCGAGGTCGTCGAGGTGACGGCGGCGGACGCGGGCGGCTGGGACATCAGCGTCCGGCACAACGACGAGCCCGGCGCCACCGAGCACTTCGAGGCGGACATCGTCGTCTGGGCCACCGGCTTCCGGCCCGCGCGGATGGACTTCCTCGCCCCGATCGCCGACCGGCTGGAACGGCACGGCGACGAGCTGAGCATCGACGAGGACTTCGCGGTGCGCTGGGACGGCCCGGCCGACCGCAACATCTTCGTCCAGAACGCCGCCCGCGGTCAGCGCGGCCTCGCCGACCCCAACCTCAGCCTGAACGCCTGGCGCAGCCAGCGCATCGCCGACCGGCTGAGCGGGGTGCGCAGCGACGAGCAGCTGGCGTCGTTCATCGAGTGGTCGTCCAAGGCCGGCGCCAAGGTCCTGTGGGGCGCGTGATGGCGCGCAACAGCACCGACTTCGCCGTGGTCGGCGGCGGCGTGCTCGGCTGCCTGATCACCCGGGAGATCCTGGCCCGTACTCCGGACGCCTCCGTGGTCCTGCTGGAGCGGGACGCGGTCGGCAGCGGCGCCAGCCGCCGCTCGGCCGGCCTGCACTTCCCCCGCGGCTCCTCGGAGCGGGTCCGCGCGATGGCCGCGTACAGCCAGGACCACTACGCCGCGCTCAAGGCCGCCCGGCCCGAACTGCCCGTGCACCGCCTGGACATGACGGTCATCGCCGACGCGTCGCAGGAGGCGCGGCTGCGCGAGACCTATCTGCCCGAGGCGAAGCTCCGGCCCGTCGCGGAGGTGGCCGGGGGCATCGCCCGGGTGCCCGAGGGCAAGGCCGCGTGGGAGGGCGACGGCTGCCAGTACGCGGACGTGCACGCGCTCACCCAGCTGCTGGCCCGTGACCTGCGGCGGACCGCCGAGTTCCGCGAGGGCGTCGCGGTCACCGGCCTGAGCTCTGGACCCGGCGCGGTGGAGCTGGCCCTGGGCACCGGCGACACCCTGACCGCCGGACATGTCGTCCTGGCCCCTGGCCCCTGGCTCGCGGCCCCCGCCTGGCGGGACCTCGTCGCACCGCTGGGCGCCCGGGTGAAGAAGATCGTGGCCCTGCACATCGAGGTACCGCCGGCCCCCGGCGACCGGGCGGTCGTCTTCCAGGACGAGGACGCCTTCCTGCTGCCCTACCACGAGCGCGGGCACTGGCTGTTCAGCTACACCTGCCAGGAGTGGGACGTCGACCCGGACACCCTGCCCACCGGCATCTCCGCGGCGGACCGGCGCGAGGCGCTGGACGTACTCGCCCGCTACGCGGCCCAGTTGGCGGACCGCTGCGTATCGGGCCGCGTCTTCTGCGACGCCTACGGGCCCGGCATGCAGCCGCTCGTACGCCCGCTCACCGACGACGGGCGGCTCGTCTTCGCGGGCGCCGCCAACGGCTCCGGATACCGGCTCGCCCCCGCCATCGCGGCCGAGACCGCCGGCCTTCTCCCCCTTCCCTCCCAGCGAAAGGACGCGGCGTGATCATCAACACGTACGACGACACGGCCCTCCACGAGGCGTTCGGCATCGACATGAGCGACATCGAGGGCCTGGGCGTGGGCGCGGGCTGGGGGCGGGTGGCGCCCGGCCGCAGCTCGGACAGCCACCAGCACGACGAGACCGAGTTCTTCGTGATCGTCGCGGGGCGCGGCGAGTTCCTCGTCGACGGACAGCGCTACCCGGCCGCGCCCGGCACGGTGGCCCTCTTCGAGCCCTTCGAGTCCCACGTCCTGGAAAACACCGGCGACACCGACGTGGTCTTCCTGACGCAGTACTGGCGCGACCCGTCCCGCGCCCTGACCTCGGCCGAAAACACGGCGCGCACCACCTTCGGCGAGCGCCCGGTCTTCGTCTTCTCCACCCCGCCGACCCCCAACGGCGACCTGCACCTCGGGCACCTCTCGGGCCCGTATCTCGGCGCCGACGCCTACGTCCGCCACCAGCGGATGAACGGCACCAAGGCGTGGCACCTGACGGGCAGCGACGACTACCAGAGCTATGTCGTGGGCGCGGCGCGCGCCGAGGACCGCGAGCCGGCGGAGACCGCGGCGCACTACAGCGCCGAGATCGCCCGGACGCTGGCCCTGATGGACATCGTCCCCGACCAGTTCACCGTCACCGACAACGACCCGGCCTACCGCCCCGGCCTGCAGGACTTCTTCTCCCGCGTGGTCTCCTCGGGCACGGTGCAGGTCACCGAGACCGAGGCCCTGTTCGACGCGGAGAGCGGGCAGTACCTCTACGAGGTCGACGTCAAGGGCGGCTGCCCGGCGTGCGGTTCGGGCACCAGCGGCAACATCTGCGAGGAGTGCGGCGAGCCCAACACCGTCACCGACCTGGTCGACCCGGCCTCCGCGCGCTCGGCCGCGACGCCGCGCAGCGCCCCGGTCGCCCGCTGGTCGCTGCCGCTGCACACCTTCCGCGAGCAGGTCGCCGAGCACCACCGCCTGGGCCGCGTCCCGGCCCGGCTGCGCGAGCTGAGCGACCGGCTCTTCCGCCGCGCGAGCCTGGACATCCCCGTCAGCCATCCCTCCGACTGGGGCGTCCCGCCGGCCGAGCAGGACGTGACCGGGCAGGTCATCTGGGTCTGGCCGGAGATGTCGTACGGCTTCCTGCACGGCATCCAGTCGCTCGGCGCGCGCCTGGGCGAGAAGTGGAAGGCCGCCGAGCCGCAGCAGGACTGGAAGGTCGTCCACTTCTTCGGCTACGACAACAGCTTCTACCACTCGGTGCTCTACCCGGCCCTCTACCGGCTGGCCCACCCCGGCTGGAAGCCCGACATCGACTACCACGTCAACGAGTTCTACCTGCTGGAGGGCAGCAAGTTCTCCACCAGCCGGCGGCACGCCATCTGGGGCAAGGAGATCCTCGGCCCGGACTCCGTCGACGCCGTCCGCTACTTCCTCGCGGCCACCCGCCCCGAGGGCCGGCGCACCAACTTCCAGCGCGCGGCGTACGAGACGACGCTCGACGAGACCCTGATCGGCACCTGGCAGAGCTGGCTGAACGACCTCGGGACGCGGATCGGCAAGCGGTACGGCGGACAGGCACCGGACGCCGGTACCTGGACGCCGGAGCACTCCGCTTTCCTCGCCCGGCTCGGCGCCCGGCTCGCCGCGGTCACCGGCAGCCTCGGCTCCGAGGGCTTTTCGCTCAACCAGGCGGCCGCCGAACTGGACGGCATCGTCACGGACACCCTGCGCTTCTCCCGCCAGGAGGCCCTCCTCGCGGAGACCGCGGGCTGGGAGAGCGAGGCCCGTACCGCCATCGCCCTGGAACTGGCCGCTGCCCGCCTCCTCGCGCACGCCGCGGCGCCCGTCATGCCCCGCTTCGCCGCGCGGCTCGCCGAGGCGCTCGGACTGCCCGAGCCGGCCGTGTGGCCGCGCACCGTGGAGCTGGTGCCCCCGGAGAGCGAGATCCGCCTCGCCGACGCCGTCTTCTTCCGGCCGACCGCCGCCGCGCCCCGCCGCGTCCACACCGGCCCGCAGCTGGTGCCGTGGCTGACCTCGCTGGTCGGCGCGGCACTGCAGCTCCCCGCCGACGCGGTGGCGAGCGACAGCAACCTGAGCCAGCTGGGCACCAGTTCGCTGCAGGCCGTGACGTTGCAGTACCAGATCCTGGAGGCGCTGGACGTGGACGTCACCGTCGAGGAGCTGCTCGGCAGCCACGACGTCAACGGCCTGGCCGCGCTGATCGAGGAGCGTGCCGACGAGGCCGCCGTCACCGCGCTGACCGAGGAGGGCGCCCGATGAACTACCGCGACGTCCTGCGCGAGATCGACAGCCGGGGCCTGTCCGTCTCCCTCTCCGGCAACGATCTGCGGCTCCAAGGCGGCCGTGAGCGGATGGACCCCGACTTCATCGCGCTCGTCAAGAGCATGAAGGAGGAGCTGGTCGCGCATCTGGCGGAGGAGGAGCGGCACGGCCCGGGCTTCCCGCTGACCCCGCTGCAGCGGGCCTACTTCCTGGGCCGCAGCGGCATCTTCGAGATCGGCGACATCTCCAGCCACGTCTACCACGAGTTCGAGGGCGTGTGGGACGTGGACCGGCTGGAGTCGGCCCTCGAAGCGGTCGTGGACGCGCACAGCGCGCTGCGCTCCCGCTTCGTCTCGGACGACCGGCAGGTCACCGAGTTCCGCCAGCACCGGCCGCGGATCAGCCGCCTCGACCTGCGCGGCGAGAGCCCCGAGGAACAGGAGCGCCTCCGCGCCGCGCTGCGCGAGGAACGCTCCCACCGCGTGGTCGCCGCCGACCAGGTACCGCTGATCGCCGCGGACGTGACGGTCCTCGCCGACGACCGCATGGTGCTGCACGTCAGCCACGACGGGCTGGTCATGGACGGGATCAGCATGTTCCTGTTCTTCCGCGCCTGGTGGCGGGAGTACCGGGACGGCCCCGACGACAGCGCGCCGGGCGAGCTGCCGTACGAGGAGTACGTGGCGGCCCTGCAGGCCGGGCGGGAGAAGGCACCGGCCCGCCGCTCCCGCGAGTACTGGCTGGCGCGCGTGGACGACCTCGCGCCCCACCCGGACCTGCCGCTCGCCACCAGCCCGTCGGCGCTGACCACCACCCGCTTCTCGCAGCGCCAGGTGCGGCTGGACGAGCGGGCCTGGACGGCGCTGAAGGAGCGGGCCGCGTTCGCCGGGCTGACGCCGTCGGCCCTGCTGCTCGCGGCGTACGCGGAAACGCTCTCCGTCTGGGGCGCGGGCCCGCGCTTCACCCTCACCACCACCGTGGCCAACCGGCCGCCCATCCACCCGCGGGTCTTCGAGGCCATCGGGAACTTCTCGGACACGATCCTGGTCGAGGCGGAGGTCGACCGCTCCCGCACCTTCGAGGAGCGGGCCCGCGCGCTGCAGGCCCGGCTCCGCAGCGACCTGGACCACCGGCACTTCTCCGGCAGCGAGGTCATGCAGGAACTGGCGCGCCGGCGCGGCGGCGTGGCGGGCGCCCGGATGCCCTTCACGTTCAACAGCGCCATCGGCCACGTCAACGGCGAGGTCGACGGCTCCGCGCTGGAGCTGTTCGGGCCGGAGGTCTTCAGCGTCAGCCAGACCCCGCAGGTGTGGCTGAACGCCTTCGCCATGGAGCAGCACGGCGGCCTCGTCGTCCAGCTCGACGGGATCGACGAGCTGTTCCCGGAGAGCCTGCTGGACGATGTCGCCCAGGGGTACGGCACGCTGCTCGACACGCTGGCGGACGAGGCCGCCTGGCAGCGGCACACCTTCGACCTGCTGCCCGCCGCCCAGCGCGAGCGGCGCCGCGCGGCCAACGACACCGCCGTACCGCTGCCGGAGGAGCTGCTCGGCGACGCCTTCGCCGCCCAGGCCCGGCGCACGCCGGACGCCCCCGCGATCCTCACCTCGGACGCGGAGATCAGCTACGGCGAGCTGCTGCGCCGCGCGGCCGCGGCGGCACAGTGGCTGCGGGAGCGGGGCGTCGGCAGGGACGAGCTGGTCGGCCTGGTGATGGGCCGCGGGCCCGAGCAGATCGTCGGCATCCTCGCCACCGTCCTCGCCGGGGCCGCCTATCTGCCCGTCGACGGGGCCCTGCCCGCCGAGCGGCAGCGCTACATGCTGCGCGACGGCAAGGTCCGCCAGGTACTCACCAACCTCGACTGGCAGGACCCGGACGGCGAACGGGACGTCCTCCGACTCGATGTGACGACCCCTCAGGACGGGACGGCCGAACTGCCCGCCCGGCTGCCCGGCTCCTCCCCCGACGACCTCGCGTACGTGCTCTACACCTCCGGCACGACCGGCGCGCCCAAGGGCGTCATGGTCAGCCACCGCAACGTCGCGAACGTCGTCGCCGACTGCCACAAGCGCTTCGCCATCACCCCGGACGACCGGTTCTTCGCCATCAGCGCGTTCAACTTCGACCTGTCGGTGTGGGACGTCTTCGGCGCGCTGTCCGCCGGGGCCGCGCTGGTGATGCCCGACCGGGACCGGGCGGTCGACCCGGCCCACTGGCTCGACCTGTGCCGGAGCGCCGGGGTGACCGTGTGGAACTCCGTGCCCGCCATCGTGTCGATGCTGCACGACCAGGCCGTCGCCGACGAGGTGGTACCGCCCGCGCTGCGTCTGGTGATGATGAGCGGCGACCGCATCCCGCCGGCGCTGCCCGCCGCGCTGCGCCGCCTCAGGTCCGGCCTCGACGTCGTCTCGCTCGGCGGCCCGACCGAGACGACGATCTGGAACATCCTGCACCGGGTCGGCCCCGAGGAGGACGGCAGCCGGTCCATCCCGTACGGCCGGCCCAACGCCAACAACCGCGCGTACGTCCTGGACCGGGACGGGCTGGACGCCCCCGACTGGGTGACCGGCGAGATCTGCGCGGCGGGCACCGGGCTGGCGCGTGGCTACTGGGGCGACGAGGAGCGCACCGCCGAGCGGTTCGGATACGACCCGCGGCGCAACGAACGCCTCTACCGCACCGGTGACCTGGGCCGGTACCTGCCCGACGGCTCCATCGCGATCCTCGGCCGCAGCGACTTCCAGATCAAGGTCAACGGCTACCGCATCGAGGCCGGCGAGGTCGAGACGCGGCTGGTCGCCCTGGACTCCGTGGCCAAGGCCGTGGTCGCCAGCCGGCCCGGCGCGCGGGGCGACCGCCTGGTGGCCCACCTCGTACCGAGCGGTGACGCCCGGCCCACCGAGGCCGAGCTGCGCGAAGCCCTCCGCCGCGACCTGCCCGACTACATGGTCCCGACGGCGATCATCTGGCACGCCGATCTGCCGCTCACCAGGAACGGCAAGGTGGACCGCGGCAAGCTCGCCGAGACCGCCGTCGAGGAGGCGGCGCCCGCGGCGGAGGCCCCGCGCGGCGGCGGCGAGCCCACGACGGACACCGAGAAGGCGCTGGTCGAGATCTGGTCCACGGTGCTGCGCGGGGCCCGCGTCGGCATCCACGACAGCCTGCGGGCGCTCGGCGGCGACTCCATCGCGGCGGCCCGCATTCTCACCGCCGTACGCAAGCGGTTCGGGGTCACCATCCCGCTCGACGTGATGGCCGACCTGGACACCGTCGCCGCGATGGCCACGGCCCTGGCACCGGAAGAGGAGCAGGCACGGTGACCGACCACTCGTTCATCCAGCACATCGTCTCCCACCCGCCGCTCGGCGGCCGGATCGCCTTCTCCCGCCTGGACGGTACGGAGAGCCTCGGCCTGCCGGAGCTGTACGAGCGGGCCGGCCGACTGGCGCGCCGGCTGCGCGCGCGGGGCATCGGCCCGGGCGACCGGATCGGCATCCTGGCCGCCAACAGCCTCGAATGGGTACTGCTGGACCTCGCCGCGCTGCTCCTGAAGGCGGAGACCGCCGGACTGGAGCCCGGCAAGTTCACGCCCTCGGCGGAGCTGATGGCGCGGTACGACATCACGCTGCTCTTCACCGACCAGCCCACGGACGCCCCCGGGGCCGTGCCGATCGGTGAGGTCCGGGCACTCGCGGAAGAGCCGGCGGGCGCGGACGAGGACACCGCGCTGCCGACGGTCCACTGGGCACCGCGGGACGTGACCACGATCAAGTTCACCTCCGGCAGCACCGGCACGCCCAAGGGGCTCGGCGCGACCGTCGGCAGCATCGACAGCTCGCTGGCCGCGGTGCAGGAGATCTTCGAACACAAGCCGGGGGACGACCTGTTCGTCTTCCTGCCGCTCTCGCTGCTCCAACAGCGCTACTGGGTCTACTCGGCGCTGGTGCACGGCCACGACCTCACGATCAGCACGTACGAGTCGGCCTTCGCGGCGCTGCGCCGCGTCCGGCCCACCGTCGTCATGGGCGTACCGGCCTTCTACGAGACGGCCAAGCGCCAGGTGGAGGCCCGGCTGCGCCGCTCCGGCGGCCCCCGGACGGTCCAGGAGGCGGCCCGCCACCTCTTCGGCGACCGGATCCGCTACCTGTGGACCGGTTCCGCGCCGGCCGACGCGGCGATGCTGCGCTTCTTCCACGACGCCGGGCTGCCCATCTATGAGGGCTACGGGCTCAACGAAACCTGCATCGTCACCAAGAACCACCCCGGCGCCCACCGCGCCGGCAGCGTCGGCAAGGTACTGCGCGGCAAGGAAGTCCTGGTGGACGAGGACGGCGTCATCCGGGTGCGCAGCGACCACCCGGTCAACTACCGTTACGCGTATGCCGAACCGGGTGCTTCCGAGCGGATGTTCGCCCCGGACGGCACCGTACGGACCGGCGACCTCGGCCACCTCGACGAGGACGGCTTCCTCTTCATCCGCGGCCGCGCCGACGACGTCATCGTCCTGGACAACGGGAAGAAGATCGTCGTCCGGCCGATCGAGGAGCACATGAGGACCAGCCCGGCGATCGCCGAGTGCGTCCTGTTCTGCCCCGCGCAGACCGACCTGGTCGCCGTCGTCTCCCCGGCCACCGTGCCCGCCGACCGGGACGCCATCGAGGCGCAGCTCGCCCTGACCAACGCAGCCCGCACCGCGGACGAGCGGATCAGCCGGGTCGTGATCGCCGACGCGCCCTTCAGCATCGACAACGGCCTGCTCACGTCCCAGTACAAGCCCAAGCGCAAGCAGATCCTCGCCACTTACCACGCCGGTATCCACGACAGTAAGGAAGGCATCCATGCGGCCTGACATCGAGAGCGCGGCCAGGGAGTCCCTCTCCGCGGTACTGGACCCCGAGGTCGCCCCCGACGACCTCGACCTCGACGCGGACATGGCCGGCACCTACGGCCTGACCTCGCTCAACAAGGTCCTCTTCCTGACCGAGGTGTGCGAGGCGACCGATGTCGACCTCGCGAACTTCACCGAGCACGACCTCGCCGAGATGCGCACCCTGCGCAGCGTCGCCGAGTCCCTGTCCCGACTCACGAAGAAGGTGGCCTGAACCATGGCCTGGAACGAGAACGCCGCGGTGGTCCTGGAGAACGAGCACGTCCTGCTGCGACCGGTCACCGAAGCGGACCGCGAGGCCGTGCGGGCCGTCGCGATGGACCCCGACATCTGGAAGTACTTCGTCTCCGCCGTCGAGACCGACGCGGACTTCGAGAAGTTCTTCGACACCTGCCTCGCCGACCAGGCCGCCGGCCGCCGCGTCGTCCACATCATCACCGACAAGACCACCGGCCGGGTCGCCGGCAGCATGAGCTACGGCAACATGGCCGAGGCCGACCGGCGACTGGAGATCGGCTGGTCCTGGCTGGGCCGCGACTTCCGGGGCCAGGGCATCAACCGCTGGGCGAAGTACCTGCTCCTGGAGCACGCCTTCGAGCAGCTGGGCGCCGAGCGCGTGGAGTTCAAGACCGACATCCTCAACACCCAGGCGCGCCGCGGCCTGCGCAACATCGGCGCCGTGGAGGAAGGCACCCTGCGCAGCTACAACTTCATGCCCGGCGGGCGCCGCCGCGACGCGATCTTCTACAGCGTCCTGCGCGCCGAATGGCCCCGCGTGAAGAACGAGCTGGCCACCAAGCCGAAGGTCGCCCAGCTGGACGCCGTCGGATGACGCCGGGCGTGGGCATTCCCTTCCTTCGCGCGCCCGGCGGCCCGTTCGCCGCCGGGCGGGCCCATGGTGAGGCCCTCGCCGGTCCGTTGCGTGCCTTCCTCGACGACTCGCTCGCCCGGCTGAACAAGGTCATGCCGGAGCCGGTCTCCCTGGACGGGCTGCTGCCGTCGATCGCCGCCTACCGGGCGGCGGTCGCGGCGGCCACGCCCGAACTGGCCGAGGAGGTCGCGGGGCTCGCGGCCGGCGCCGGGATCACGCCGGACGAGGCATGGCTGCTCCAGCTGCGCCGGGAGATCATGGGGTACCGCAAGGTGCCCACGGCGGGCGACTGCACGACGTACGCCCGCACCGGCGCGGCCGGCCCCGTCCTCGCGCAGACCGTCGACCTCAACGGCAACCTGGACGACTACCTCGGCGTGCTGGAGGTCGCCCGGACCGGGTCCCCGCGCCGCTCGCTCGTCCTCAGCTTCGGCGGCCTGCTCGGCTACCTGGGGCTGAACAGCGACGGCCTCGCGGTCGGGCTCAACCTGGTACTGGGCGGCGACTGGCACCCCGGAGTACCGCCCTACCTCGCCATCCGGCATCTGCTGGACACGGCACGGGACGTCCCGCAGGCCCTGGAGATCCTGCGCGGCCTGCCCCTGGCGAGCTCCCGGACGCTCGTCCTGTGCGACCGGGAACGGGTCGCCGTCGTGGAGATCCTGGGCGACGAACTGAGGGTCACCGAGGGGGCGGAGACGGCGCACACCAACCACTTCCTGCACCCGGACTTCGTACCGTTCGACGAGATCAACGTGTTCGCCCGCAACTCGTCCGTGCGCCGGCTGAAGGCGGCCACCGCCGGGCTCGCCGAACTGCCCCCGGGGTGCGGCGCCGAGGACCACTTCGGACTGCTGTCGCAACCGCCGATCTGCGTACCGGACCGGGGCGACATCCGCGGCGAACGCACCGTCGCCGCGGTGGTGATGCTGCCGTCCCGGGGCGAGCTGCACGTACGGCCCGGCGATCCGTCGCTCTCCGCCACGCAGGTCTTCAGGCTGTAGCGGGAGTGGAGAGAGGTGAAGCCCGTGGACGTCTGGGTGGTGGACCTGGACGGTGAGGGCGGCTCGGACGGCTTGGCGGCGCGCCCCACGGAGGAGGAGAGGCGGCGGGCCGCGGCCCTTACGGACGCGGTCGCGGCCCGCCGCTTCCTCCGCTCCCGGCTGGTGGTGCGCGACCTGCTGGGCCGGCGGCTGGGGGTGCCCCCGGCGAGCCTGCGCGTCGCGTACACGCCGTCCGGCAAGCCGTATCTGCCGGACCATCCGGAGCAGCACATCAGCTGGTCGCGGTCCGGCCGGCTGCTGCTGGCCGGTGCGGACGACAAGCCCGTGGGCGTGGACATCGAGCGGCTGCGGCCCGTCCCCGCGGCCCTGGACGTGCTCGCCACGGTGTACCCGGCCCTGCCGGCGACCGCCGAGCCCGCGGCGTTCCTTCCCGCGTGGACGCTGCTGGAGGCCGCCGTGAAGGCGACCGGGCGCGGCCTGGCCAGGGGCGCGGCGGAGGTCGGCCTCGCGCTCGGCCCCGGGGGCGCGGTCACCTTGCGCGGCATCTCGGGGCACGGGCCGGGAGGCTGGTACGGGCGTACGGAGGTGTTGCCGGCGCGCGACGGGCTTCCCGGGGCCGTGACGGCCGTCGTCAGCCGGATCGGGAATGAGGGGAAATGACCGCAGCGCTCGGGAGCTCCGGACGGCTTCACCTGCACGTACTCGCCCTGAACGTCACCGCCGCCGACCTGTCCGCCGCGGTCTCTCGGGTACTGACCGGCCGGGCCGTGCAGCACGCGGGCGTCAGCGCCGAGGTGACGGATGCCTGGGACGGGCCGGAACTGCGGCTGTCCTGCGAAGACGCACGGGCGGTCGCGCCGGGGGCCGGGCGGCTGTTGAGGGAGATCGCTGCGGCGGCGGGCGCGGATCGTGCGGCTCCGGAGGCCGGTCATGAGGCCGGCCCCGAGGAGGATCACATCCCGTATCGCGCCTGGCAGGCCCTCATGGCCCACTGGCAGATCGCCGACGGCGCACGCGCGGAGATCACCACGCCGGGTCTCCTCGCGGGCTCGGCCGAGGCGCCGGTCTGCTCCGAGGAGCCGGTCTTCGTCTTCGACCATGTGGGCCCTCCGGTGCCGCCACCCGGCTGGCGGCTGCTCTCCTGGTACGCGCCGGACGCCGGCACCTATCACTGCTCGGTACGGCCCACGCCGTCCGGCCGTCGTCTGAAGGTCGGCTCACCCCGCCCCGGAGAGCGGAAACGGGCCGCCGAGCTGCTCCGCGCCTGGCAGTCCGTGACCACCGAACTGGCCGCCTCCCCCGGCCTGCCCCTCTCCGCACTGCACGTGCCACCGCGGCGGCTCGTCCTCGGGGGCTGAGGTGCCGGTTCGCCGGTTGTCAGTGGGATGCGCTTGCATGGGTGCATGGACGACACGAACGACGGAACCCTGCGGCAGGCGGCCGACGCGGTGCTGGCCCGCCTCGTCGGCGCCCCGGCGGGCACGGCCCGGCTGCGCGAGGACCAGTGGCGGGCGATCGAGGCGCTGGTCGCCGAGCACCGCCGGGCGCTGGTGGTGCAGCGCACGGGCTGGGGCAAGTCGGCCGTGTACTTCGTCGCGACCGCCCTGCTGCGGGAGCGCGGCAGCGGCCCGACGGTGATCGTCTCGCCGCTGCTGGCGCTGATGCGGAACCAGGTCGAGGCGGCCGCCCGGGCAGGCATCCGCGCCCGCACGATCAATTCCTCGAACACCGAGGAGTGGGACACCGTCCAGGCCGAGGTGGCGGCCGGCGAGGTGGACGTGCTGCTGGTCAGCCCGGAGCGGCTGAACAACCCGGACTTCCGCGACCAGGTGCTGCCCAAGCTCGCCGCGGCGACCGGCCTGCTGGTGGTGGACGAGGCGCACTGCATCTCGGACTGGGGCCACGACTTCCGGCCCGACTACCGCCGGCTGCGCACGATGCTCGCCGACCTGCCGCCGGGCGTGCCCGTACTGGCCACGACGGCGACGGCCAACGCCCGGGTGACGGCCGATGTCGCCGAACAGCTCGGCACCGGCGGCGGCACGGACGCGCTGGTCCTGCGCGGCCCGCTGGACCGGGAGAGCCTGAGCCTCGGCGTGCTCCGGCTGCCCGACGCCGCGCACCGCATGGCCTGGCTCGCCGAGCATCTGAACGACCTCCCGGGCTCCGGGATCATCTACACCCTCACGGTGGCCGCCGCCGAGGAGGTCACGGCCTTCCTGCGGCAGTGCGGGCACACGGTCGCCTCGTACACGGGCAAGACCGAGAACGCCGACCGCCAGCAGGCCGAGGAGGACCTGCTCGGCAACCGCGTCAAGGCGCTGGTCGCCACCTCCGCGCTCGGCATGGGCTTCGACAAGCCCGACCTCGGCTTCGTCGTCCACCTCGGCTCGCCCTCCTCCCCCATCGCCTACTACCAGCAGGTGGGCCGTGCAGGGCGCGGTGTGGAGCACGCCGAGGTGCTGCTGCTGCCCGGCCGGGAGGACGAGGCGATCTGGGCGTACTTCGCGTCCATCGCCTTCCCGCCCGAGGAGCTCGTGCGCCGGACGATCGACGTGCTCGCCGGTGCCGACCGGCCGCTGTCGCTGCCCGCGCTGGAGCCCCTCGTGGAGCTGCGCCGCTCCCGCCTGGAGACGATGCTCAAGGTCCTGGACGTGGACGGCGCGGTCCGCCGGGTCAAGGGCGGCTGGACCGCCACGGGACAGCCGTGGACGTACGACGCGGAGCGGTACGCCTGGGTGGCGAAGCAGCGCGAGGCCGAGCAGCAGGCGATGCGCGAGTACGCCACGACGGACGGCTGCCGGATGGAGTTCCTGCAGCGGCAGCTGGACGACGAGGGCGCGGCGCCGTGCGGCCGCTGCGACAACTGCGCGGGGCCGCGCTTCACCGCCGAGGTCTCCCCCGCCGCGCTGGACGCGGCGCGCGGCGAGCTGGGCCGCGCGGGCGTCGTCGTGGAGCCGCGCCGGATGTGGCCGACGGGGCTCCCGGCGATCGGCGTCGATCTCAAGGGTCGCATTCCGGCAGGTGAACAGGCGTCGGCGGGGCGGGCCCTCGGCCGGCTCTCGGACATCGGCTGGGGCAATCGGCTGCGCCCGCTCCTGACCCCGCAGGCGCCGGACGGTCCGGTACCGGCCGACGTGCTCGACGCCGTGGTCGGGGTGCTGGCCGACTGGGCGAAGGGGCCGGGCGGCTGGGCGAGCGGCGATCCGGAGGCGCCCGCCCGGCCGGTGGGCGTCGTCACCATGGCGTCCCGCACGCGTCCCCAGCTGGTCCAGTCCCTCGGTGCCCGGGTCGCCGAGATCGGCAGGATGCCGCTGCTGGGATCGATCGCGTATGCGGCAGGGGCCGACGAGACGCAGCTGCCGCGGTCCAACAGCGCCCAGCGGCTGCGTGCCCTGAACGGGGCGCTGACGGTGCCGCCGCAGCTGGCCGAGGCGTTGCGCGCCGCCGACGGCCCGGTACTCCTGGTGGACGACGCGACCGAGACCGGCTGGACGCTCGCGGTGGCCGCGCGGCTGCTGCGCCGGGCGGGGGCGGGAGGTGTGCTGCCGCTGGTGCTGGCGGTACAGAGCTGATCACGGG